>JAYVNF010000458.1:0-2966 GCA_043758575.1 Rhodoferax sp. | reverse complement strand
GCCGCCATGCCCAGCAAGGCAGGCGCCAGCGCTGCCAGCACCACGCCCACCAGGCCCAGGCCTTCACGCCAGGCCACCACGCGGGCGCGTTGTGCCTCGTCACCACCCAGGCGCGCACCCCAGGACTGGTGCAGCAGGGTCAGGGCGCTGTAGGCCCAGTAGGTCAGCAGCAGGCTGGCCGCTGCCCAGCCCAGCAGTGCGCTTTGGCTGCGCACCGGTGGAAAAAACAGCAAGACAAAGCCCAACGCCAGCAGGGTGGCAGCCAGCGCGGCCCAGGTCAGCACGTTGTGGCGCGCGCGCGCGTACAGGCGGTCGCACCAGCGGCCCAGCAGCGGGTCTATCACCGCATCGAACAGGCGTGCGCCCAGCAGCAGCAAGCCCAAGGCGGTCAGTGGCACGCCAAAGTTGCTGGCGTAAAAATGCGGCAACACCACGTACAGCGGCAGTGCCACAAAAGCCAGGGGCAGACCCATCAGGCCGTAGCGCCAGCCTTCGCGCGACTGTGTGCCCCAGGCGTCTGAGGCGGCCTCGGTCTCGGTCTCGGCTGCTGCCGCGGGTGCCGTGCTGTGGACTTGCACCAGCGTGCTCATGGTGCGCTCTCGCCCAGCAACTGGGCACGCAGGGCGGGTTCGCTGCTGGCCTCGGACAGCCAGATGCCAAAGAACATGCGGCTGAACGCGGCATCCGCCACGGCGGGGCGGCTTTGGCCGTTGTGCCAAAAGCGCGCACCCACGCCGGGGGTGTGCAGGCCGGTGATGCGGTCGCCGGCGGCCACGTCGGGGAAGGCCTGCAGCATGGCGTCCAGCCAGGCGCGCTGCTGCGCTGCGTCCAGGCTGAGCTGGCGCTGCATTTCCTGCAGCGAACGCTGGGCTATCAGTTTGCCGCTCAAGGCGCGAAAGTAGGTCAGCTCCAGTGCCAACGGGCTCTGTGCATAGGCGCTGGCCAGGAAACGGTTGCCGGCCCAAAGCCGGGCCTGGTAAACGGCCAGGCCCAGAAAGCGCAGGGTGCCTGCCCCCAGGGGGCGTGCGCCCGGCAGTTCGCCGCGCAGCTCGACCGGCAAGGCGGGCGCAGCCGGCGCTTGGGCCCACCCCTGCCCCGGACGCAGCCCGCTCAGTGCCAACAGCGTGCCCACAGCCCCCTGCTGCAGGGTGCGACGGCGGCTGGCGCAGGCGGGCATTTGCATCAGACCGCCGGCCGGCGCAAGGTGTACTGCACCACGTCGATATTGCCTTCCTCAAAGGCGGCTTCGCAGTAGGCCAGGTAGAACTCCCAGATGCGCACAAAGCGTTCGTCAAAGCCATTGGCCAGCACCGCGGCGCGCTGCGCCAGAAAGCGGTCGCGCCAGCGCCGCAGGGTCTCGGCATAGTCGGCGCCGAAGGCGTAGCTTTCCACCACTTCCAGGCCGGCCGCCTCGGCCTGCTCACGGAACACGCGCGGACAAGGCAGGCAGCCGCCGGGAAAAATGTACTGCTGGATGAAGTCGGTGGAGTGGATGTAGCGCTCGTACAGCGCATCATCAATCACGATGCTCTGGATGCAGGCCCGCCCTCCGGGCTTGAGCAGCCGGGCCACCGTCGCAAAGTAGGTCGGCCAGTAGGCCCGGCCCACGGCTTCCACCATCTCGATGGAACAGATGGCGTCAAAGGGCGTATCTTTGATGTCGCGGTAGTCCTGCAGGCGCAGCTCGGCCTGTTGCGCCACTCCCAGGCTCTGCATGCGGCCCTGGGCAAAGTCCAGCTGCTCGGTGCTCAGGGTCACGCCGGTGAGGTGGGCGCCCATCTCGGCAGTGGCCATTTCGGCCAGCGCGCCCCAGCCGCAGCCAATTTCCAGCACCCGGTGACCGGCCTGCACGCCGGCCTGTTGCAGGGCGCGGCGTACCTTGGCGTCCTGCGCCTGCACCATGGGTTGGCCCAGGTCGCCGTTGAAAAGGGCGCTGGAGTAGTTCATGCTGGGGTCCAGCCACAGGCTGTAAAAGCCGTTGCCCAGGTCGTAATGGGCGTGGATGTTTTTCTGGCTGTTGCTGCGCGTGTTGCGGTTGAGCAGGTGGCGGGCGCGGTAGAACAGGCGGCCTATCCAGCTGCCGTAAATCACCGCCTCCACTTGCGTGCGGTTTTTCACCAGCACGCGCAGCAGCTCGGTCAGGTTGGGCGTGCTCCAGTCGCCGGCAATATAGCTCTCGGCAAAGCCGATGTCGCCCGACTTCAGGGCGGCGGCGCAGCCGTTCCAGTTGTGCAGCGCCAGGGTGGCGTGCGGGCTGGCGTCACCGCCAAAGCGCTGCATGCTGCCATCGGGCAGCTGCACCGTCAGGCTGCCGTGGCAGAGGCGCTGCAACAGTTTGAATACGGTGCGCGCCGCAGCCGGCGTGCCGCGTGGCAGGACAAAACGGCTGGAGTCCAGGGTGTTGGTGTTCATGGCAGGGGGCGCGTGGTGGAGCGGGTCACAAAGGAAGCAGGCAAGGCGGGTTGGCCAAAAAACGGCAGGCGCTTGAGCAGCAGCTGCAGGGCCTGCCAATGGATGCGTGCCAGCACGCCCCAGGTCATCGCCGGGTAGCGCCACAGCGCGCGCCGGGCGCTGGCACGGGTGAGCGGCTCCAGCGTGCCGCTGACGCTGGTCTGCAGCAGCGGGCCCTGGGCGTCGTCATAGTCGATGCGGGCCACGGTGCGCTGCTGGTCGGGGCTGCGCATAAAGCGAAAGCGGTAGCGCCCCTGTACGGCGCAAAAGGGCGAGACATGGAACACCTTGTCGGCTTGCAGTTCCTGCCCGTAGGCCGGCTGGTCCAGCAGGTAGCAGTGGCGCTGGCCAAAGGTGTTGTTGACCTCCACCACGATCGCCCGCAGCGCGCCTTCGGCACCGTGGCAGTACCAAAAGCTCACCGGCTTGAAAGCAAAGCCCAGCACCCGTGGGTAGGTGTGCAACCAGACCTCGCCGCTGGCGTCCAGAATGCCCTGGGCCTGCAGCAGCTGGTC
>JAYVNF010000457.1:0-2971 GCA_043758575.1 Rhodoferax sp. | reverse complement strand
CGCACTACCGTTCGCCCTGAGCCTGTCGAAGGGATTTCACACATCTCCTACGCCGATTTTTCCGAAGCCCTGCAAAACCAGCGCGCCATAACCGACCACATAGCCCAGCACCCCGGCGTGCAATCCAGTCACGCCCAATTCATGCAAACCCTGGCTACCTGGTGGCAAAGCAACCTGCCCACCATCGAAGCCCTGGCACCGGACGCGACCAACCAGCACGCCACCCACCGCAATGTGTACGCCGTGCGCGCCGCCTTGCTGGATGGCCTGGAGCGCACTTTTTGCGACAACCAAGATGCCAAATCGACCACCAGCCAGCGCCAATACTTGCTGACGCGCTATCAAATTAGGGGCGCATTCGCCAACTTCTACCAAGCACTGGCGAGTGACCTCAAATCCATCGCCGCCAGCGGCTGGGGCCCGGAGCTGATACCCGACGACGATATTTTGCAAAGCCAGTTCCCCCAGGTGCTGGCCGAGCTGGAGGCCCAACACGCCCGCCTGACCGAGCTGCAAGCCCTGTTCGCTGCGGCGAGTGAAGACGACTTTGAAGACGCCGAAGACACCGGCGTGCTGCCCGCCGACGAGGTCAAGGCGCTCAAAGCCAGCTTGAAAGACGCCAAAGGCATGGCCAAGACCGCCAAACGTGACCCAGCGCTGGGCGACTGGAAAGCCTTTGCTCTAGAGGCCGACCGCATCGAGGCGCAACTCCAGCGCCACAAAGCACTGGAGGATGAAGCCAAAACCCTCAAAGCCCACATCAAAACCACCACCGACAAAAAAGACGTGCTGGTGGAGCAAGCCCGCAAAAAGATCAGCGCCGAAGAGGCCCGCGTCATCATCATCGAGCGCTTGGGCCAGGTGCTGTTTGCCAGCTACCGCCACTACCTGCGCGCCGACCAGCGGGCTTGCGTGGGGCGAATAGAAAACCTGTGGCGCAAATACGCGGTGACGGCCAAACAGATTGAGGCCGAGCGTGATGCGGCGGCGGTGGCGCTGCAAGGGTTTTTGGTGGAGTTGGGGTATGAGTGAGTGGGTTGAATTCAGCCTAGGTCAATGCGTCGACGTTCTCGACAACATGCGTGTGCCTATCAGTGGAGAGCTGCGATCAGCCGAACCTGGAGCTACGCCTTACTACGGAGCTAACGGCCTTCAAGGCTACATCAAGGGTCATATTTTTGATGAGCCGTTGATTTTGATCGCTGAGGATGGCGGCTACTTTGAGGAATTTGCCGATAGGCCTATTGCATACCGCATAAAGGGAAGGTCGTGGGTGAACAACCATGCCCACGTTCTGCGACCCAAAGAAGCATTTGATTTCGATTTCCTCTTTTATTCCCTACAACATAAAGACATCGTCGCCTTCATTAGAGGTGGCACCAGAGCAAAGCTCAACCAATCAGAACTGCGAGAAATAAGGATCACCGCGCCTCGCAACAGAGGACACCAGCGAAAAATCGCCACCATCCTCTCCACCATCGACACTGCCATCGAACAAACCGAAGCGTTGATCGAGAAATACCAGCACATCAAAGCCGGTCTGATGCACGACCTCTTCACCCGCGGCGTGCTCCCCACCGGCCAACTCCGCCCACCCCGCGAACAAGCGCCTGAGCTGTACCAGGAAACAGCGATTGGGTGGATTCCGAGGGAGTGGCGGTTTGGCCCGATTGGCGCTTATTTTGAAATTCAACTGGGCAAGATGCTCAACCAATTGGCGAAGACAGGAAGGAATTCCTTTCCGTACTTGGGCAACAGGAGCGTTCAATGGAATAGGCTCGACTTGGATTCTCTTGAACTGATGGACTTCAGTGCAGACGAGCAAAAGAAATTCGCTCTAAAAAATGGTGATCTTCTGGTGTGCGAGGGCGGTGAGGTTGGCCGCACGGCCATCTGGGATTCTCAAATGGAGAATTGTTTCTACCAAAAAGCAATTCACCGACTTAGGGCAAAAGACACGAAGGTGAAGCCACGATTCATGCTCTGGTACATGCACTTCGCTCAATCGAACGGACAATTTGCAGATTTCACCTCGCAGTCCAGCATCGCCCACTTAACGCAGGAGAAACTTGCAAAGGTTCCCATCCTCGCGCCGAGCACACAAGAGCAAGACTTGATCATTTCGAGAATTGATGCGCATGAAGCCGTCATCGAAGGACAACGGAGATATCTAGCTAATTTGCGAGCCCAAAAACTCGGCCTCATGCAAGACCTGCTCACCGGCAAAGTCGCCGTGCAGGTCAATGCCCCCGCCCCGGAGGCCGTGGCGTGATTACCACCCTGCGCAGTAACCTGCTGGAAGACGACGCCCAGGCGTTGGTCAACACGGTGAACACCGTGGGCGTGATGGGCAAGGGCATTGCGCTGCAGTTCAAGCAGCGTTTTCCGGCCAACTTTGCCGCCTACGCGCAGGCCTGCAAGCTGGGGCAGGTGCAAACAGGCCGCATGTTCATTACCGAGCCGGGCGAGCTGGCCGGGCCGCGCTGGGTCGTCAACTTCCCCACCAAGCAGCACTGGCGCGACCCGTCGCGCATGGAGTGGGTGGTAGACGGTTTGCAAGACCTGCGGGGTTTCCTGGCCCGCAACGCCGTGCAGTCCATCGCGCTGCCAGCCCTGGGCGCAGGCCTGGGTGGCTTGCCGTGGGCCGCAGTGCGCGGACACATTGATGCCACGCTGGGCAATTTGGCAGTGGATGTGCGGGTGTATGAACCCTTGTAGCCTGGGACGAATGCGAGAGCAGGACCACAGAAGTCCCATTTTCGGGCGGTATCCGTTAAAATGGAGCCAAACACAGCATAAAGGCGAAAAGGGAGAATTTAAATGACCGTGGTAGCCATTCCAGCTTGGACGCCCCGGGGCGTCCTGCCGCCCGTTAATTCGGTGCAGGCCACCAGCGCCGAGCGCTCGCCGTACCAAGTCAAACTGCTGGATATGGTGATGCGATTTGCTACTTCGTCAGAACGCAGCAGAA
>JAYVNF010000456.1:0-9261 GCA_043758575.1 Rhodoferax sp. | reverse complement strand
CAGGGGTTCAGTGGGGGCGCAGACGCAGCCGTCGGGCCGCAGGATGAAGGTGGCACTCAGAATCGAATCCGCGAGCGCGCACTGCGCAGGCGCCACCGATTGGAGAACTGTATTCTGCTGGTACATGCATGCGGCTTACGCGCCCAGAAGCAAACTCCCTGTCTGAACGCCACCCAAGCTCCGTTTTATTTTGAACCAAACTCCAAACCAACACCCCGAGAGAAGGTCTGTGCAAACGGGTCGGGGTATGGCGCTTGGAATTATAGGTCGTCTCAAACGTACATTCAGGTTTTCTTTACCGACAAGCCGTGCAGCCAGGGGAATTCTGTGTCGCTGATTTCGTCTGCCACGCTGGCCTGGGTTGAGCGGGTTCGGTCCCGACGCAAGCCCAGGCAGAGCTGAAAATGGCCGGCCCCCTGCGCTGGGCTCATCAGCTCCAGCTCGCCGCCCAGTTGCTCCACCAGGCGCAGGCATTCTGCCAGGTCCTCGGCGCTGCCAGCAAAGCGCTGTGCGATGGCCACATCGCCGTTGCTAGGCTGCGGCGTGCTCGCCTGCAGCCGGTTGCCGTTGCCGGAATCGCGCAGGGAAAAAATCAACTGGGCATTGGACCGCGTCAGCTGCTCCAGCTCCACTGCCATGGTCATCTCACCCTGTTCGGTGCTGCGGATGGCGTTGCCACCCAGGCAGAACAGCACTTGCTTGAGGCTGCCACCATCCCCCAGCAGATAGCGCGGCAGCATGCTGTCGATGTCAAATACAATGTCTACCGGTCTGCCATGGGCTGCTGCATGGAATACCGCAGCGGTCTCCTGCAGCAGTGCCTGCAGGTCGAGCGGTCCGGACTTCGAAGTCTGGCGCGGGCCAGATGGTGGACTCTGAAGGTGTGGCTGCGCTGCAGCGGCGGTGCAAAGTTGGTCCATTGGATAGTCCCCCGGCGATTGATGTTGCTCTATGCGCCCGGGACGTTACGTGGTTTTGAGCCACCTTCGATTGCATCCCGAGTCAGGAACCAATAGTGATCAGCGTCAAAGGTTTGCACCATCAGAAACACCTGATTCGTCTGTCGGCCTTCTTGCAAGCAGCGGTAGGAAGCATCCTACAGGCCTAGCCGCGCGGCCGCCCGGCTCAGGTGGATTTGGGGGAGTCGGACGACTCAGACCATTGGTGCCACAGGTCCCAGCCATCGGCTTCCGTGCTCTCGATCACCTGCGCGATGGGGATGGGACGGCTGAAACGGCGTCTCTCGATAAGTTCCGTGGCCGCAGCCACGGAAGCGCCATCCGCCAGCGTTGCAGCCAGGGCTGGCACAGGGACTGGCGCTGCTGAGGTGCTGTGTTTGGGGGATCGGGTAGCCATAGTTCCATCCTAGGGATAACCCGGACAGCCCACAATCCCCCATTTGGGTGATTTACGGGCTGTATCCCCTATTTATGGGATGTCAGCTGCTCTGGCGCAGTACCAGGCGGTAGCCCAAATCCAGGCTGTGGCTGTCCACCGGCTGGCCGCGCATCAGCTGCAGCAGCATCTGGGCCGCGGCCTCGCCCACCTTGTCCAACGGCGTGTGCACGGTGGTCAACGGCGGGTTCATCAAATCACTGCCGCGCAGGTCGTTGAAGCCGGCAATCGCAATGCGCGAGGGCACGGCAATGCCGAGACGGTTGGCGCTGAGCAAGGCGCCCTGGGCCAGATCGTCGTTGCAGAAAAATACCGCGTCCAGCGCCGGGCTCTGGCCCATGATTTGCTCGAACATGACGCCGCCCAGCTCCATGCTCGACGGTGCCGGGTTCAGCCACTCCAGCGTGGGCGCGTACAGGCCAGCTTCCGTCAATGCCCTGCGCCAGCCATTGAGGCGCTGCAGGGTGCGCGGATCGAGCTGGGCGGCGGCAAAGGCAATGCGTTTTTTACCCCGGTCCAACAGATGCTGCGTTAGGGCAAAGGCCGCGTCGGCCTGGGAGAAGCCCACGCTGTACACGTCCTCGCGGCTGGAAGTCTCCATCAGGTAGACACAGGGCACACCGCTGTTCTCAATCAGCTTTTGGGCCGCCGGTGTGCGGTCAAAGCCGGTCACCAGCAGGCCGGCCGGTCGGTGCATGAGCTGCTCGCGCAGCAGCTGCTCTTCTTCGCCCGGGCTGTAGTGGGTCACGCCGATAAAGGTCTGGAAGCCTTCACGGCGCAGGGTGCGTTGCACTGCCTCCAGCAGGGTGACAAAGAGTTCGTTGGAGAGCAGCGGAATCAGCACGGCTACATGGTTGCTACGGTGCGAGGCCAGGGCACGGGCCGCCGGGTCCGGCACATAGCCCAGCTTGTCCGAGACCGCCAGCACGCGCTGCACCAGCAGCGGGTCCACCGCGCGCTTGCCGCTCAGGGCGCGCGAGGCGGTCATGGCACTGACGCCGGCGGCGGCCGCCACATCGGCCAGGGTGATGCGGCCGGTGGCGCGTTGGCGCGGGCTGCTGTTCTGGGGGCCGATCTTGGTGCTGACCTTGTTGCTGGGGGGTGTCACGTTCTAGGGGTTTCCACGGATGCCGGTCACTCCTGTCCGGTTTAGGATAGCGCTACCTGAAAGCGGGTGTTTCGCAATAATACTGAAAATTTGCACTGAACATCGCGCTCTTTTTTTAACCTGATTCGGATAGCGCTAACCAAACATGGGCACATCGATCGTCATCATGGGGGTGGCCGGCTGCGGCAAGTCCAGCCTGGCCCAGGCCCTGGCACAGGCTGAAGGGTGCGCCTGGATTGAGGGCGACGACTTCCACAGCCCGGCCAGCCGCGCAAAAATGTCGCAAGGGGTGGCCCTGACCGATGCCGACCGCGCCGGCTGGCTCTCGGTCCTGGTGGCCGAGCTTGCAAAGCATCCGCAGGGCGTGGTGCTGAGCTGCTCGGCACTGAAGAAGGCCTACCGGGAGCGCCTGCGCCAAAGCACGCCGGAGCTGAAATTCGCCTTTCTGGAGATCACGCGCAGCGAGGCCCTGCGCCGGGTGCTGGCGCGTGCCGCAACCCACTTTTTCAACGCCGCACTGGTGGACAACCAGTTCGCCACGCTGGAGTCGCCACTGGGCGAGCCCGGCGTGATCCGCCTGGATGCCAGCGCCGCACTGCCGGCACTGCAGGCACAGGTCTCGCTGTGGCTGCACCCGCAGGCCACGGCCTGAGCCCGGGCCGCCTTGCTGCACGCATCACCCCTTCTGACCCCTATAACTGGAGAAAGCAATGACCCTGAACATGCTCGTAGTAGAGCGCCTGGTGGAAAAACTGATGGCACTGGCCCTGGGCCTGATCGTGCTGCTGGTGTTTTCCAATGTGGTGGGCCGCTACGCCCTGGGCACCAGCTTTGCCGGTGCCGAAGAACTCTCGCGCCTGCTGTTTGTCTGGCTGGTGTTTCTGGGCGCCATCCTGACGCTGCGCCGGCGCGCCCACCTGGGCGTGGAGCTGGTGCAGGCGCGTCTGCCGCGCGCGGCCCGCAAAGTGTGTGCGGTGATCACCCACCTGCTGACTCTGTATGCGCTGTACCTGTTCCTGGTGGGCAGCTGGGCTCAGACGCAAATTGGCCTGGGCACCTACTCCACCGTGCTGCGCTTTCCCAACGCCTTTATCGCTTCGGCCGGCCTGGTCTGTGCGGCTTCCATGATGCTCATCATCGCGGCCAATCTGCTGAAGATTCTCATCAACCATCCGGACGGCGTGATGGCCGGTGATCCACCCAAGGACGCTGCCAACCCTGCTGCCCCCACCCACAGCGCGGGAGCCGCCCCATGAGCATTCTGATTTTTCTCAGCACCCTGATCGTGCTGATCGTGATGGGCATGCCCATAGCCTTTGCCCTGATGCTGACCGGCGTGGCGCTGATGTACCAGCTCAACTTCTTCGACGCGCAGTTGGTGGCGCAGAACATGATTGCCGGCGCCGACATTTATCCGCTGATGGCCGTGCCCTGCTTCATCCTGGCCGGTGAGCTGATGAATGCGGGCGGCATCTCCAAGCGCATCATCAACCTGGCGGTCAGCATGGTCGGCCATATCCAGGGCGGCCTGGGCTATGTGGCGATTGCCGCCACCCTGCTGCTGGGCTGCTTCTCCGGTTCGGCCCTGGCCGACACTGCGGCCGTGGCCACGCTCCTGATTCCCATGATGCGCGACAACGGCTATCCGGTGGCCCGCTCAGCCGGCCTGATTGCCGCTGGTGGCGTGATCGCCCCCATCGTGCCGCCGTCCATGCCCTTCATCATTTTTGGTGTGACCACCAACACCTCGGTGAGTGCACTGTTCGTGGCCGGCATCGTGCCGGCGCTGCTGCGCGCCGCCGGCCTGGTGGTGGTCTGGGCCCTGCTCTCGCGCACCATGAAGGTCAACCTCCAGCGCAAGCAAAACTGGTCCGAGCGCCTGCATGCCTTGACCGATGCGCTGTGGGCCCTGGTGCTGCCGGTGATCATCATCGGCGGCCTGCGCGGCGGCATCTTCACACCCACCGAGGCCTCGGCCGTGGCGGCAGTGTATGCCCTGTTTGTCAGCCTGTTTGTCTACGGCGAGGTCAAGCTCTCGCACCTGACCGGGCTGATGGTGAACGCCGGGCGCACCACCAGCACGGTGATGTTTCTGTGTGCTGCCGCCTTTGTGTCCTCCTACATGGTGACGCTGGCCGATCTGCCGGCCCAGGTCACCGACTTTCTGGGACCCATGATGGGCCACCCGCGCCTGCTGATGGCAGCCATCATGCTGCTCTTGCTGGCCATCGGCAATGTGATGGACCTGACGCCCACGATTCTGGTGATGGGGCCGGTGCTGATGCCCATTGTCATCGTGGCCGGCATAGACCCGACCTACTTTGGCGTGATGTTCATTCTGGTGGGCACACTGGGGCTGATCCACCCGCCGGTATGTACGGTGCTCAATGTGGTCTGCGGCGTGGCCAAGATTTCGCTGGAGAGTGCCACCAAGGGCGTCTGGCCCTTTTTACTGGCCGAGGCGCTGCTGGTATTTTTGTTTGTTGCCTTCCCCGGCTTTATCACCGTTCCCATGACCTGGTTTCACTAGCCCTGCTCACCCTTCACGACCCCCTATTCACCACCGAGAAAGACCATGAAAAAAATCGCAAAGCTTGTACTGGCCACTACCCTGGCCGCCTCCCTGGCCAGCGCCTTCGCCGCCGAATTCCAGACCCGCATCATCCGCTTTGGCTACGGCCTGGCCGAGGACAGCAACCAGGGCCGCGCGGCCAAGGCCTTTTCTGAGGACCTGGCCAAGCGCACCGGCGGCAAGATGAAGCTCAAGGGCTTTGCCAGCGCCAGCCTGGGCAATGACAACCAGATGCAAAACGCCCTGATAGGCGGCGCCCAGGAAATGACGGTGGTCTCCACCGCCACCCTGGTCGGCATTGACGACTCCTTTGGCATTTACGACCTGCCCTTTGTGTTTCGCACCGAGCAGGAAGCCGATGCGATTCTGGACGGCAACTTCGGCAAGAAGCTGGCCGCCAAGCTCGATGCCAAAGGCCTGATCGGCCTGGTCTACTGGGAAAACGGTTTTCGCAACCTGACCAACTCCAAGCGCGCCATCACCAGGATGGAAGACATGCAGGGCGTCAAGCTGCGCGTGATGCAAAACCCGGTCTACATCGACATGTTCAACGGCTTTGGCGCCAATGCCATTCCGCTGGCCTTCTCGGAGCTGTTTACCGCGCTGGAATCCAAGACCGTGGACGGCCAGGAAAACCCGGTCAACACCATCCAGTCGAGCAAGTTTTACGAGGTGCAAAAGTACCTCACCATCACCAAGCACGTCTACAGCCCGTGGATTGTGCTGGCCAGCAAGAAGTGGTGGGATGGTTTGAGCGCCGACGAGAAGAAGGCGATTCAAGACTCGGCCGTGGTCTCGCGGGACTTTGAGCGCAAGGACAGCCGCGAGGCCGGTGCCAAGGCGCTGGACATCCTGAAGGACAAGGGCATGCAGGTGACGGTGCTCAGTAGCAAGGAAGCCGAGCGCCTGCAGGATGCGGCACGCCCGGCCATTGCCAAGTTCTCGGCCAATGGGCACGCCGAACTGGTCAAGGAACTGCAGGGCGAGCTGGCCAAGGTGCGCAAGTAAAACCCGCCCAACGCCGACCCGCCGCCGACGCGGGTCCGCGCTGGCTACACTTGCGGCTATGCAAACCCTCGCACTTTCATTTCCCTGGTTGAACCAGATGGCCCTGCCGCTTGCCGCCGCATTCGCCCTGCTGCTGGTGCTGGTCTGGATTGGTCAGCGCGTGGTGAAGGCCGCAGTGCGCAACGGCATACGCGAAGCCTTGCAACAAGAGGAGCAGTCTTCCGAATGGTCCCCCACCGTGCGCCAGACACTGGAACGCTGACGGCGCCGCAGACCGTGCGTACCCCTCGGCTGGGTCGGTACCTGCCAGTAGGCCTTGCCCTGGCGCTGTTTGCCCAGTGGCCATTGCGCGACGGGCTGCACGCCTACTCACCCTTGGCCAACGATGTCGGACAAATCTTCTTTGCCTGGTACTGCGCCTTGGCCATCTCGGCGGCAACACGTTCGCACAGCCATCTGGTGGTGCGGGTGGTCGGCACCAACCGCAGCCAGAGCGTCCCGCTGTGGCGCTCTCTGGGTTTGTTTCTGTGCATCGCACCCTGGGCGCTCTTTTTGCTATGGACCACACTGCCACACGCATGGTTCTCCACCCTTCAGCAGGAACATTTCGTTGAAGCGCTCACCCCGGGTTACTTCCTGATTCGCATCGCTGAGCTGACTCTGTGCAGCCTTGCGCTGTGGGACGCGGCGCGCATGCTGTACCGGGGCTGGCGGGATCAGGCGCCCGCAGTCACGCCATGAACGGATCCAGCGCCGGCCTGTGGATGCTGCTGCTGTTGGCGGCCCTGGTTCTGCGCAGCGGTCTGCCGGTGTGGGCCTTGCTGATCGGCACTGCCAGCCTGTTTGCCGCCCTGGGCTGTGCCATGGGCCGCATGGACCTGCATGTGTTGGCAGCCCTGAGCGGACGAATCCTGGGCCTGCTAGACAATGATTTGCTGCAAGCCCTGCCGCTGTACGTGCTTGTCGGCGTGTTGCTCAACCACTTGCGTGTGGCCGAGGCCCTGTTTTCGGTCATGGCCCGGCTGTTGCTCGCGACCGGCGCTGCGGCTTCCCTGGCCAGCCTGGGCATAGGCCTGTTGCTGGCGCCCATGAACGGATCGGTGGCCTCCAGTTCCGCACTGGTCGCACGCGTGCTGGGTGCGCGTTTGTCGTCCATGAAGGCCGCGGATGCGGTTGCGCTGCTCAGCGTGTCGGCCACCATCGGGGTGGTGATTCCGCCCTCGCTGGTGCTGATTCTGCTGGGCGATGCCATGTTGCGTGCCCACACCGAGGCCAGCAACCTGGCCGGCTATGCTCTGGGCGCCCAACGCCTCATCAATACCCAGGACGTGTTCCATGCGGCGCTGGGGCCGGCTGGCGCCGTGCTGCTGCTGTGGGCGCTGGTGGCATGGTGGCGCGGCCGGCACACACCCACGGCCGAACGCGTCACCACCGTGGCTGCGGGCCATTGGGGGTTGGCACTGGCGGCAGCAGGCTCCATCGGAGTCTTGTTGGGCGGCGTATTCCTGGGCAAGATTTTGGCTGTGGAAGCCTCGGCGACAGCCTGTGTCCTGTTGATGCTGTTGACCCTGCTCAGCCGCAGCCTGGATGCGGCGCAGTGGCGCACGGTATTCACCGAAGCCATGCAACTCAGCGGCGCACTGCTGGCGCTGCTGGTGGGGGCCAGCACCTTCAGCCTGGTTTTCAATTTGTTGGGCACGCCCCAGTGGATCACGCAGGCAATCGCGCAATCCGGCCTGGCGCCGCACACCACGGCTGCCCTGGTGCTGCTGGGCGTGGCGCTTTGCGCATCGGTGATGGATGCCTTTGAGATGATTTTTGTGATCATCCCCCTATTGGCACCGCCGCTGATTGTCAGCCTGGGCGATGCCGAGCAGGTTGCCGTGCTCTTGCTCCTGGTGCTGCAGACCGGCTACCTGATTCCGCCCATGGGCTACGCGGTGCTGCTGGCGCGCCGGCGCACCGGCACAGAAAAGGTAGGCAGTGCCGCCTTGCTACGCGCCCTGCTGCCCTATGGATTGGTGCAATGTCTGGTGATTGCATCGGTGTTTGCCGTTCCAGCGCTGGTCCACTTTCTGGACGCAGCAGACACCACGCCACTCAGCCATGCGACGCAAGCGGATGTGGAGCAGCAAATGCGCGACATGTCCGAGCCCTCACGCGAGAGCGCGCCTTAGGCACTCAACTTCAATTGCGACGCCAGTACCCTTCATGCAAGCGCCACTGGCCACGCTCATCACGCTCCCAGCGATGGGGCACCCAATACTCATGTTCGCGATGCCGCTCCCAGTGGCCATCTTCCCAGCGGTGCTCATGGCCCACCCAGGTCCAATGCCCATAGACCCAGAAGAATTCCGGGCCGGGTGCTACCGGAATCACTTCCACCCGGGGTGGAGGCGGGGGAAGCGGTGCCACAAGCGCCACCTCGGGCGGCATGAGCGTCACCTGTGCCGGCGCCACGGCACAGCCGCCCAAGCACACACCCAGTGTCACTGCCGTCAGTCCTGAAACGAATCGCCTGCGTATGCTGTTTGCTGTTTGCTGTTTGCTGTTTGCTGTTTGCTGTTTGCTGTCATGTTCACATCCTCTGTTGCATGCTGAACGCTGCACAATTCTTGCAACGGCAAGCCGCCACGCGGCGCCTACGTTCCAACGTTCAACAATTGTTACGCTGGGTAAATCTGCCGGGCATGTTGATTCCACCATGGCACTCGGGTGTATTGATCCCGGGGCTTGCGCTGGAGCCGATCTGGCCTGATATTGCAGCACGGCAGCCTTGCTGCAGTTTGAATCTAAAAGCGGCCCCATGCGCCACTCTGTCCTGATCGTCGGTGAGCATCTCGCGCGCAGTGTGCGCGGGCGCCCCTGCGCTCCTCCAAATGTTCAACACCCCGCAGTGTGAACTTTTTAATTTGGATGCATAGGAGAAACCAACATGACAGATATCTACGAGAACCCGATGGGCCTGATGGGCTTTGAGTTTGTGGAATTCGCCTCGCCCACGCCGGGCCTGCTGGAGCCGATTTTTGAGCAAATGGGTTTTACCCTGGTAGCCAAACACCGCTCCAAGAACGTGGTGCTGTACCGCCAGGGTGACATCAACTTCATCATCAACCGCGAGCCGCACAGCTTTGCCGGCTACTTTGCCGCCGAGCACGGCCCCAGCGCCTGCGGCATG
>JAYVNF010000455.1:0-2980 GCA_043758575.1 Rhodoferax sp. | reverse complement strand
TGCACACCAATGACGCGCCCACGACGCTCACGCGCCTGCGCAATATGGGCATTGCGCCCTTCAACATCGCCTCCAGCGTGATCCTGATCACGGCCCAGCGCCTGGCGCGCAGGCTGTGCACCACCTGCCGCCAGCCCATCGACATTCCCCGCGCCGCCATGCTCAGCGCGGGCTTTACCGAAGAAGCCCTGGACAACAGCTGGAAGCCCTACCGCCCAGTGGGTTGCTCCAGCTGCAACCTGGGTTACAAGGGGCGCGTGGGCATTTACCAGGTGATGCCGATTACCGAAGAAATCCAGCGCATCATCCTGGCCGATGGCAGTTCGCTGGATATAGCGAAACAGTCCGAGCGGGAGGGTGTGCGTTCCCTGAGACAATCCGGGTTGCAAATGGTGCGCGCGGGGCTGACTTCACTGGAAGAGGTCCTGGCAGTCACTAACGAATAAAGGCGAAAGCCCAAGGGAAGCTATGGCGACAAAACCGGCAAAGGCTGCGGAAAACAAAGACGCAGTTTTCGAATGGGAAGGCAAGGACCGCAATGGCAAGCAGGTGCGGGGAGAAATGCGCGCCAATGGGGACAACCAGGTCAAGTCTGCCCTGCGCCGCCAGGGCGTGACGCCCAGCAAAATCAAGAAACGCCGGATGCGCTCTGGCCAATCCATCAAGCCCAAGGACCTGGCCATTTTCACGCGCCAGCTGGCCACCATGATGAAGGCCGGTGTGCCGCTGCTGCAGGCCTTTGACATCGTCGGCCGGGGCAACCCCAACCCCAGCGTGACCAAGCTGCTCAATGACATCCGCAGCGATGTGGAGACCGGCACCTCTCTGAGCACCGCGTTTCGCAAATTCCCGATTTACTTTGACAACCTGTACTGCAACCTGGTGGAGGCCGGCGAGTCCGCCGGTATCCTGGACCAGTTGCTGGACCGCCTGGCGGTGTACATGGAGAAGACCGAGGCCATCAAGTCCAAGATCAAGTCGGCGCTGATGTACCCCATCACCGTGCTGATCGTGGCCTTTGTGGTGGTGGCAGTGATCATGATTTTTGTGGTGCCGTCCTTCAAGCAGGTGTTTGAAGGATTTGGCGCCGAGCTGCCCGCACCCACGCTGGTCGTGATCGCCATGAGCGAGTTCTTTGTCAAATACTGGTACCTGATTTTTGGTGGCCTGGGCGGCGGCGTGTACTTCTTCCTGGAGTCCTGGAAGCGCAATGAGAAGGTACAGGAGTTCATGGACCGCCTGATGCGCAAGCTGCCCATCTTTGGCGTGCTGGTGGAAAAGTCCTGCATCGCGCGCTGGACGCGCACCCTCTCCACCATGTTTGCCGCCGGCGTGCCGCTGGTGGAAGCGCTGGACTCGGTGGGCGGTGCGGCCGGCAACATTGTGTACCTGCATGCCACGCAAAAGATCCAGCAGGAAGTCTCTACCGGCACGGCGCTGACCGCTGCCATGAGCAATGCCAATCTGTTCCCCTCCATGGTGCTGCAGATGTGTGCCATTGGTGAAGAGTCTGGCTCCATCGACCACATGCTGGGCAAGTGCGCGGACTTCTATGAGGCCGAGGTGGACGACATGGTGGCCGGCATTTCCAGCCTGATGGAGCCCATCATCATCGTGATTCTGGGCACCATCATCGGCGGCATTGTGGTCGCCATGTACCTGCCGATTTTCAAGATGGGACAAGTGGTCTGATGCTCTACGGTGTGCAGTGGCTGGATGCCAGCCTGATCGGTCTGCTGGGTTTGCTGATTGGCAGCTTCATGAATGTGGTGGTGCACCGCATGCCCAAGATGCTGGAGCAGCAGTGGAAGGCTGAGGCCTGCGAGATGCTGGAGCAGCAAGCACCGGCGGCGGCCCCCTTCAATTTGATGGTGCCACGCTCGCGCTGCCCGCACTGTGGGCACACCATCACCTGGTATGAAAACATTCCGGTGCTGAGCTACCTGGCGCTGGGCGGCAAATGCTCGGCCTGCAAGGCGCCGATTGGCCTGCGTTACCCACTGGTGGAAATCACTCTGGCGGCCCTGTTCTTCTACTGTGTCTGGGTCCACGGTGCGAATGCCACCGGCCTGGCCTGGTGCGCCTTCTCTGCCATCCTGCTGGCAGCGGCCCTGATCGACTGGGACACCACCCTGCTGCCCGATGACCTGACGCTGCCCTTACTCTGGCTGGGCCTGGTGGCCGCAGCCCTGCACTGGATACCGGTGACCCTGGAAGCTGCCCTGTGGGGCGCAGTGGCCGGCTATATGTCCTTGTGGCTGGTCTACTGGGCCTTCAAGCTGGTGACCGGCAAAGAGGGCATGGGCTATGGCGACTTCAAGTTGTTTGCCGCGCTGGGTGTGTGGTTTGGCTGGCAGACCCTGATACCCATCATTTTGATGGCTTCGGTAATAGGTGCGGTGGTGGGCATTGCCATGAAAATCAATGCCAGCCTGCGCGAAGGTGGCTATGTGCCCTTCGGCCCCTTTCTGGCCGGTGCGGGCTTCACTGCGTTGGTGTGGGGCCCGCAGGCGCTGCGCCAGGCGGTCGGCCTTTAAGACGTGCGCACCGCCCCTTTTCTGCTGGGACTGACGGGCGGCATAGGCAGCGGCAAGAGTACCGTGGCCCAGATGCTGGCCGCACAGGGTGCCGCAGTGGTGGACGCCGATGCGATTTCGCGTGCCACCACGGCCGCTGGTGGCTCAGCCATCCCTCTCATACGGGCGCAGTTTGGCGCGGAGTTTGTGGCTGCCGACGGAGCCATGAACCGCGAACGCATGCGCCTACAAGTCTTCAGCGACGCCACGGCCAAGGCCCGCCTGGAGGCCATCATCCACCCGCTAGTGGGGCAGGCCATCGTGGCGCAAACCCAGGCGCATGCGGCCGCTGGCAAAGCCTGCATGGTGTTGGACATTCCGCTGCTGGTGGAGTCCGGACACTGGCGCGCACAGTTGCAACGCGTACTGGTGGTGGACTGCAGCGAAGCCACCCAAATCCGCCG
>JAYVNF010000454.1:0-9301 GCA_043758575.1 Rhodoferax sp. | reverse complement strand
TCCCATCAAACCCAGTTGCTCATGGCTGCGGACGATGAAACCGACCAACCCCACCGCTGGTACGCCACCAACCTGGTCGGCGTGGCTGCGCCACTACTGGCCAGCACGGCGTTCAACGCCAACCCGGTTGCACTGTCCATTGCGGGCACACGGGAGGCGCATCCGGGCTTGTTCAATCTGCTCAACAGCAGCCATGATTTGAACGAGGCGCGGGACATGTTTGCCCACTACCTGCTCGTCGCGTTTGGTTTGCGCAAGCCGACCAAACACGAGCTCGCCAGCTTGGGCTCTGCCGAGCAGCGGCGCTGGCGCAGCAGCTGGCGCAAGCTGTTGCAGGGCTGGGGCATGGACTCGAATGGCACGGCCGGCGCTGTGCTCAAGGGGTGGGTGGAGAGCCGTTTCGGCATGGTACCCAGCTTCCACAAGGCGGCGCTGGCGCGTTTTCCATCGGAGGCGTGGGTGACCTATTTGCAGGAAAAGGCCGCCAGCCGCCACCACAGCAACAATATCCACCAACAGCTGGACTTGCTGTACGAATACTGCCAATGGGCATTGCGCCGTTACCCGCCACCCGTAGCCGATGGCCAATCCCCCGCGCACCTGCGGCTGTGGCGGGGCAGCAACCGCTGCGAGGAGCAGATCAGCGCCGGCGGCCTGCAAGCCCGGCACTGCACTGTGTGCCTGAACAACCTGGTGTCCTTCAGTCTGTCGCAAGAAGCCGCTTCCTGCTTTGGCGACTGGGTGTTTGAGGTCCAGGTGCCGCTGTGCAAGGTCGTGGTGTTTCCCGGGATGCTGCCCGGCCAGGTGTTGCAGGGCGAGCAAGAGGTGCTGGCGCTGGGTGGTGATTTTGACGTGATGGCCCGCTATGCCTGAACCGATTGACCCGTCCACCCTGCATGACCGCGCCCTTGGGGCCTACCTTGGGTTTGCCATTGGCGACGCGCTGGGCGCCACCGTGGAGTTCATGCGCCCGCGCGAGATCGCCCTGCAGTACGGCGTGCACCGCGACATCATCGGCGGCGGCTGGCTCAAATTGGCCAGCGGCCAGGTGACGGACGACACCACCATGAGCTTGGCGCTGGGGGGCGCCTTGTTGGCGGGTGGCAGCGACGCATTGCTACGCCATGCGCAAGGCGACGACACCCTGGTGCGCAGCATTGGCGATGCCTATGTGCAATGGTTCAAAGGCAAACCGGTGGACTGCGGCAACACCTGCCGCCGCGGCATCCTGCGTTACCTGCTCGAGGGCACGCTGGAAGGCAGCTTCAACCCGGGCGACGGCGGCAATGGCGCGCTGATGCGCAACCTGCCCGCCGTGCTGGCCACGCTGGGCGATGACACCGCCTTTGCGCGCCTGTCCATCGCCCAGGCCCACCTGACCCACCACCACCCGCTGTCGGACGCGGCCACGCTGGGCATGGGCGACCTGCTGCGCTTGCTGCTGCAGGGTGCGTCCCACAGCGCATGCCAGAGCTGGGTGACGCAGTGGATTCTGGCCAACCCCACGTTCCACATCACGCCGTACCGAGGCCGTGCCACGGCCTATGTGGTGGACACCGTGCAAACCGTGCTGCACTACCTGACGCTGCACGAAGACTTTGAGGCCGCCCTGGTCGCCACCGTCAACCAGGGCGACGATGCCGATACCACGGGCGCCCTGGTCGGCATGCTGGCCGGTGCGCGCTGCGGGGCCGCACGCCTGCCGCAGCGCTGGCTGCACCGGCTGCAGCCCGACACCGTGCGGGCCATTACCCTCCAGACCGGCGGCTTGCTGGCACTGGCAGGCGATATGCGGGCAGCGTCCCATGGCTAACACCACCGCCCCCGCAGACGCCGTGTCGGTGGCGCAGGCCTACCACCAGCGTACCAAGCACCGGCTGGACGGCTACGCCGCCGGCCCCGATACGCTGGATTGGGACGCCCAGCCCGACCCGTTTCGCCGCTACGCAGGTGCGCCATTGACAGCGCTGCCTCTGAAAGCCGACTCCGTCACCACTGGCTGGGCCGATCTCTTCGCGCCGAGCCGCATCACGCCGCGCCCGCTGGACCGCGAGGCCTTGGGCCTGTTGTTTGAACTCAGCTTCGCGCTGTCGGCCTGGAAGCAATATGGCCCGGATCGCTGGGCCATGCGCGTCAACCCGTCCAGCGGCAACCTGCACCCCACCGAAGCCTGGCTGCTGTGCCAGGGAGCGCAGGGAGTTGCCGATGGCGTTCACCACTACGCCCCCCGCGAGCATGCCTTGGAGCGGCGCGCCAGTTTCGCACCGGGCCCCGACGGCACCCCTACCACCGGCACCACGCCCCGCGCCTGCATCGCCCTCACCAGCATCCAGTGGCGCGAAGCCTGGAAATACGGCGAACGCGCCTTTCGCTACTGCCAGCTCGATGTCGGCCACGCCATTGGCGCGTTGCGCTACGCCGCTGCCGTGCTGGGCTGGCGCTTGCAGCCGGTGGCATGCAGCACGGCACATATCGCCGCGCTGCTGGGCCTGGACCGCGAGGCCGACTTCGGCGCCGCCGAGCGCGAGGAGCCTGACATGCTGCTGGAACTGCTGCCCCCCGATGCGCCAACCGAGAGCGTTGCCCCTTGGGGTTGGCCGGTGCCCACCGATTGGCAGGGCACCCCCAACCGCCTAGACCGCCACCCCATGTACCGCTGGCCGGTCATCGACGCGGTGGCTGCGGCGACCCGTGTACCGGCATTGCCGTCGGAAACACCTGAGAGCTTGGGCGGCAGAGCGTTCTGCGCAGGTAAAGGAGGAGCCCGCGCAGCGGGCGGGGGACACGGAGCAAAACGCTCTGCCGCCCAAGCTCTTGGCCGCACCGCGCAGGACCTTCCCGATTTGCCACGCGGCACCCACAACGCCGCCCAATTGATCCGCCAGCGCCGCAGCGCCCAGCGCTTTGATGCCCGCGCCCGCATGGGGCTGGACCCGCTCTGGCTGCTGCTGCGCGCCCTGCATCCGGATCGTCTGCCTTTCGATGCAGGCCCGCACGTGCCGCGTGTGCATGTGCTGCTGTTCGCGCACCGCGTGGACGGCCTGGCGCCGGGCGCTTACCTGCTGCCCCGCAGTGCCGTCGGATGCGGTCCGCTGCGCCACAGCTTGCCGACGGGTCTGGAACTGGCCCCGGTGCCCGATGCCCCGGCGGACGCGCCGCTGCTGCGCCTGGCCGAAACCCCCGCCCTGGCCGGCACGTTGCGCACGCTGAATTGCCACCAGGCCCTGGGCTCCGACGCCATGCTGGGCTTTGCGCTGTTGGCCGAATTCAACCCACTGCCCGATGCAGCCGCCTACCGGGAGCGCCTGCAAGAAGCCGGCCTGATCGGCCAGGCGCTGTACCTGGAGGCCGAAGCCCTGGGTCTGCGCGGCACCGGCATCGGCTGCTTTTTTGACGACGCGCTGCACCAGTTGATTGGCCTGCCTGATTCCGCCGCCGCCAGCGCGCCACTGCAATCGGTCTACCACTTCACCGTGGGCCTGCCGGTGAACGATGCGCGCATCAGCACCGAGCCGCCCTACGCCCATCTGTTGCCTGATCTATCGCCCCACCCAGAAGGAGCCCACCATGACTGACAAACGCTTTTTGCGCTTGCAACCGGCAGAGGCACGTGCCTGGCTGGCCGAACGCCCCCATGCGCTGCTGCTCGATGCCCGCGAGGCTCGCCATCACGCCGCCAGCCACCTGGCGGGCAGCACCCGGCTGGATGGCCGCAACCACGAGGCCCTGCTGATGCGCCAGCCCAAAGACCGGCCCGTGTTGATCTATTGCTACCACGGCAACGCCAGCCAGACCTGGGCCAACATGTTCACCGACTTTGGCTTCCACGATGTGGCCGATCTGGTGGGCGGCTGGAGCGCCGTTGACCGCCAGGGCCAGTTGCAAGGCCCGCAGCAAGCTGCCGACGTGTTACCGGCTCAGTCCGCGACACCCGCACCGGCATCCGCCCCAGTGGCCACCCCCGCAGTTCCTCCGGCGCTGGCCTCCTGGCTTAGCACCGAAGGCTTCGATCCAACCCGTCCCGACGTACCGGCCAAACACGGCAACACCCCCTTGATGCACGCCGCCTGGCGCGGCGCCACCGCCATGGTGGATGCACTATTGGAACTGGGCGTTCCGCTGGACACCGCCAACAGTGACGGCAACAACGCCCTGTGGCTGGCCTGCGTGCATGGGGAGCCCGGCCTGATCCGTACCCTGGTGACCAGTGGTGTGCCCATGGATCATGCCAACCTGGTGGACGCCACTGCGCTCATGTACGCGGCGTCATCCGGCAAGCACGTGGTCGTGTCCACGTTGCTGGAGCTGGGTGCCGATCTGCACCGGGTGTCGCAAGATGGTTTTAGCGCGCTGGACATGGCCGCCAGCATCGAATGTTTGAAACTGCTGCGCCACCCCACGCGCCGCAGCCCCGCTCAGTCTGCACTGTAGGAGAACCCACCATGACCCATATCCTCTTCTACGAAAAGCCCGGTTGCGGCGGCAATGCCCGCCAGCGCAGCGCGCTGCTCGCCGCAGGGCACACGCTGGAACGGCGCAACCTGCTGACCGCCCACTGGACCGCGCAGAGCCTGTTGGCCTTTCTGCGACCGCTGCCGGTGGCCGACTGGTTCAACCGCGCGGCTCCCCAGGTCAAGAGCGGCGAGGTCCAGCCCGAGACGCTGGACGCCGCCGTGGCCCTGGCACTGCTGCAGCAAGACCCGCTGTTGATCCGCCGCCCGCTGATGCAGCGCACCGACAACGATTCGCGCCACGTCGGCTTTGATACCGCTGCGGTTGATGCCTGGGTCGGCCTTGGCACGAACCCTGCATCTGCCCTCACACTGGAAGGCTGTGCCTCGCCCACGGAGCGCTGCGCCGCCCCCGTTTGATTCGCCAGGAGTTCACCATGCCTCTTTTTGACTACCACTGCCAGGCCTGCGGCCACGACTTTGAAACCCTGGTGCGCACGGGCGACACGCCGGTCTGTCCGCAATGCCAGAGTACGGCGCTGGAGAAATGTCTCTCCCGCATATCCCCGACGGGCAAGATCGAAGGCATCCGCATGGCGCACCGCCGCGTGGCCGCCGCGCAAGGCCATTTTGACCACTACAGCCCGTCTGACAAGGCCAAGCTGCTACAAGGAAAGAAGAACATTTAATATGGACCTCGTATACACCACCACCATGCTGACCCAGGGCGGGCGCAGCGGCCAGATCCAGAACGACGACGGCAGCTTTAAGCTCAAACTGTCGGTGCCCAAGGAAATGGGAGGCACCGGCGACGGCCCGAATCCCGAGCAACTGTTTGCCGGGGCCTTTGCGGCGTGTTTCGAGCACTCCATCCGCCACATCGCCAAAGCCGACAAACTGCCACTGCGCGGTTGCTACGTTGAAGCCGCGCTGTCGATGTATGTGACCTTTGAAGGCGCTTACCGCATGGCGCTAAGCCTGAGCGCCTTCATGGCCGGCCCGCTGGACCAAAGCACGGCCGACAGCCTGATGGAACGCGCCAAGGGCATCTGCCCCTATGCCGATGCCACCAAAACCAATATGAGCCTGAACCTGAAAGCCGTGCTGGACACACCGGGCGCTTAGTCTGACCGGGTTGAGTGCTATATATTTAGTAGCGCGTTACGCACATTCCACGAGGGCTAGAGCCCAATTGACCATATGAACACCACCGCAGACAACGGTGTCGAAGCCTTTTTCCGCGACCTGCGTGGCGCGTTTGAGCGCACGCTGGACCGGGCGCCACCGACCCCCACTGCACCCTCAGTGCACGATGCCACGCTGACGCAAGCTGTGATGCTCCAGGCCTGGGACAGCTTTGACGGCAACGTAGCGATCCAGGCCGAAGGGCAGCCACCGGTTGCCTGCCACAAGGGCTGCCCCAGTTGCTGCACGCTTCGCGTGACCGCGCTGGCGCCCGAGGTGTTCATGCTGGCCGCCTACTTACGCGCCACGGCAGCGGCCCTGCAAGCCCATGGCATGGATTTGATCGGCCGCCTGCGCGAGACGGACACCGCCACGCGCGGCCTGGACGAAGCCGCCCGCGTGGCCTTGCGCAAGCGTTGTGCCTACATCGTGCAGGGCGTGTGCCTGATCCACCGCGTGCGCCCCCTGGCCTGCCGGGGCCACGCCTCGCACGACAAGCGCGTCTGCGTCGAAGCCGCCGCCGGGCGGGCCGACAGCGTGCCCTTCTCCAGCGCCCACCGCGTGGTGCGGGTGCTGGTGCAATCGGCCCTGCAGGCGGCGCTACGTCAGCGCGGCCTGGCCTGGGGCGCCTACGAGCTGAACCACGCGGTGCTGCTGGCGCTGGACCAGCCCGACAGCCACGCCGACTGGCTACAAGGCGGCGACCCGCTGGCCGCTGCGGTGGTTGACCTGGAACTGCGCGCCGCCATGGCGGCCGACTTCGACACCATCCCGTACTAGCGGCACGCTATTTGCCTAGGTATATAGCGCTACCGGGTTTTGTCGCCCTTGTCGATGCCCCTGGTAGCTTTCGCAACACGATTGACCCTGGGAGGTGGATCATGGGTAAAGCAGGCAAGTCCGAAAGGTGTGCGCCATGAGCGCAAACCTTGCAGTCCCTTTGCCTACCAGGTTGACCGGCAAGCTATTGATACCTCGATGGGCAACTTTCTCGGTGACAAGCGGATACGGCTGCTGGAGGCGATCGACAAGTTCGGCTCCATCTCCCAGGCCGCCAAGGCCGTGCCCATTTCCTATAAGGCTGCATGGGATGCGGTGGACGACATGAACAACGTGTCTCCCGAACCACTGGTTCTGCGCTCCGTCGGTGGGCGGCACGGGGGTGGCACCGAGGTAACGGCGTTTGGCCAGCGCCTGATTGCCTTCTACCGCGCGCTGGAGAAGGAATCACAGCTTGCACTGGAGAAACTGACGACCAATTTGGAGCAAAGCGGTGTCATGGATGCCGCGGATTTCCGGCAGGTTTTAAGGAGGATGTCCATGAAATCCAGTGCCCGCAACCAGTTTGCCGGACCGATCGTTGCCATCACGGAGGGTGTGGTGGATTCCGAGGTAACCATACGGCTGGCGCCCGGCCTGGAACTCACCGCCATCGTGACCCGCGAGTCCGCCGAAGCCCTGGGCCTGGCCCAGGACCGCGACGTGCTGGCGTTCGTCAATGCCTCATCCATCCTGCTCGTTACCGGTGAGGGGGGCCAGATTTCGGCCAGCAACCGCTTCACCGGCACCATCGCCGCCATTCACGAAGGGCCCGTCAACGCCGAAGTGACCGTGAATATGCCGGGTGGGCGGCACGTCATCACCGCCGTGGTGACTGCCCAGAGCGTCAAGCGCATGGGCCTGGCCGTGGGGCAGTCGGTCACCACCGTGTTCAAAGCGTCCAGTGTGTTTCTGGTCGCCACCGAATAGTCATTTGCCCAAGGAGTCTCGTATGAAGTTCGATCTGAAAATATCTCGCCGCCTGTGTGTCGTTTTGCTGTCGGCATTCAGTGCATCTGCCCAGGTGCAGGCCGATGAAGTTTCGCTCGCCGTGGCCGCCAATTTCACGGTGCCCATGCAAAAGATCGCGGCGGAATTTGAAAAAGACACGGGCTACAAAGTGGTCGCCTCGTTTGGTTCCACCGGCAAGTTCTACGCCCAGATCAAGAATGGCGCGCCGTTTGAAATCCTGCTGGCCGCCGACGACGAAACGCCCGCAAAGCTGGTCGCTGAAGGTGCTGCGGTGAAAGGCAGCCAGTTCACCTATGCCATTGGCAAACTGGTGCTCTGGTCGACCAAACCCGCCGTGGTGGATGGCGCTGGCGAGGTACTCAAGAGTGGTGGCTTCAGCCACATTGCGCTGACCAATCCCAAGCTGGCGCCCTATGGCGCTGCCGGCGTGGAAACCATGAAAGCGCTGGGCGTGTACGCCGCGCTGGAGCCCAAAATTGTCATGGCAGAAACCATCACCCAGGCCTACCAGTTCATCGACAGCGGCAATGCCAATCTGGGTTTTGTCGCGCTATCGCAGGTATTGAAAGACGGAAAGATTGAGGGTTCGTACTGGATGGTGCCCGCCAAGCTGTACACCCCCATTCGCCAGGATGCCGTCATTCTGGACAAAGGCAAAGCCAAACCGGCAGCTGAGACCCTGATGAAATACCTGAAGTCCGACAAAGCCAAAGCCATCATCCAATCGTTCGGCTATGGCTTGTAACTGGCTAGGAGCTGTTCCATGAAAATTGCCATTGCAACAAAAGACAAAGGCACACGGGTGTCCGGCCACGCCGGGCAAACCCGCGACTGGCTGCTGTTTGCCTGCCAGCCCGGCGCGCCCCTGCCCGAGCCGACCCCCATCGCGCTCACCAAGGAGCAGTTGCCCCACCATTTCCGGGACGATGGGCCGCATCCACTGCATGGCGTGGAAATCATGCTTGCCTGCAGTGCGGGTGACGGGTTCATCCGCCACATGGACACCTGGGGCACCAAAGTTCTGCTGACCGGTGAACAGGAGCCCCTGGCCGCCCTGCAGAAGGTGCTGGCCGGAGAGGCGTTGCCGGACACCCGTTTCGAAGTCACCGCCACGCTGTGCAAATTGCGCGACATCTTTTCCCGCCATTGACGCACCAGGTTCTTGCCCCATGAACCCATCCCACGACTGCCGCGACCTGCTCATGGCCGAGCTTGCTGGCAGGCCTGCAAAAGCGTCTGCGCTGGCAGACCCGCTGCGCCCGGTGCTGGCGAGTGTGCTGGCGGGGCGCTCATTGGAGCAGGGCGTGCTGACGGCGACGCTGGGCTTGCCAGAGGCCACCTTTCAAACGCTGTGGGCCGACTACTTTCCCGGTGCCCCACTGAACCTGCACGATGGGCCGGGCGAAACGATTGTTGAACTGGAAGACATCTTCCAGCTGCTGCTGGAGTACCGGGCCGGGCTGCGGGAATCCGAAGTCTGGCTGGCGCACATCGTGGCGTACAGCTGCTGCGGACGCAACCATCTCTGGCAGGACCTGGGGCTGGCCCACCGGGGCGAACTCTCCACCCTGATGACGGTCGCATTCCCCGGCCTGGCGGCGCTGAATGTGGGCGACATGAAGTGGAAGAAGTTCATCTACCGCCATTACTGCAGCCGGGAGGGCATTTACGTGTGCCCAGCACCGTCGTGCGGCGAATGTGCCGACCATGCCAAGTGCTTTGCACCCGAAGAATAGGAGCAGGCACGCATGCAGCTATCGCCTGACCTGACCGCCCTGGTGCTCACAGCCAAACTCGCCGCAGTCACCACGCTGCTGCTGCTGGCCATCGGCACCCCCATCGCCTGGTGGCTGGCGCGCTCCCATTCGCGTTTG
>JAYVNF010000453.1:0-3008 GCA_043758575.1 Rhodoferax sp. | reverse complement strand
GTCCTTCACACCCCAGTCAAAGGTGCTGTACATGACACGGTTGTGGATGCTGGACCAGTAGGTTTTGACAAAGCGGTCGTCATCACCCCAGATGGTTTGCAGGCAGCCGGGGGGCAGCGGGCCCTCCACAGCAATCACGCCCTTTTTGTTGGGCTCGTTGATTTCTTCGCCGGTGACTTCGTCGATCAGGCGCACGTCAAAACCATAGACCGCCTTGCCGGGCGAGCCGAACTTGGTGGGCGCGGGCTCGACACCGTTGCAGATGGCCATGATGGGCCAGCCGGTTTCGGTCTGCCAGTAGTTGTCGATGATGGGCTTGTGGATGGCGCCCGATATCCAGGTGGCGGTGGGCTCGTCCAGCGGCTCGCCGGCCAGGAACAGGGCTTTCAGGCTGGAGAGGTCGTACTTGGTCAGATACGACTCGTCCTGCTTTTTGAGCACGCGGGCGGCGGTAGGCGCGCTGAACATCACGCTCACCTGGTATTTTTCCACCAGCTTCCACCAGATGCCGGCGTCCGGACGGGTGGGCAGGCCCTCGTACATGATGGTGGCCATGCCGGCAATCAGCGGGCCGTAAATGATGTAGCTGTGGCCCACCACCCAGCCGATGTCGGAGGTGGAGAAATAGGTTTCACCCGGCTTGCCCATGTAGATGTGCTGCATGCTGGCCGCAAGGGCGACGGCATAGCCAGCGGTGTCGCGCTGCACGCCCTTGGGTTTGCCGGTGGTGCCGCTGGTGTAGAGGATGTAGCTGGGATGGTTGGAGTCCACCCATTCGCAGGGCACCACGGTGTCCATGTGCTGGGTGCGCAAGGCGGCGTAGTCTTCGTCGCGGCCGGCGGTCTTGGGGAAGTCGGACAGACCGCGGTCCACCATCAGCACCTTGGCCGGCTTGTGGGCGGACAGGGAAATCGCCTCGTCCAGCAAATGTTTATACGGCACCACCTTGCCGCCGCGCATGCCGGCGTCTGAGCTGATGATGGCAGCGGGCTTGGCATCCTCAATGCGGCTGGCCAGGCTGTGGCTGGCAAAGCCGCCAAAAACCACCGAGTGGATGGCACCTATGCGGGCGCAAGCCAGCATGGCAAAACAGGCCTCGGCCACCATGGGCATGTAAATCAGGACCCGGTCCCCCTTGGCCACACCCAGGGCCTTGAGGATGGCGGCCATGCGTTGCACCTCGGCATGCAGTTCACGGAAGCTGTAGGTCTTCTCGATACCGGTCTCGGTGGAGACGAAGATCAGCGCGTTCTGGTCCGGGCGGGTGGAGAGGTGGCGGTCTACCGCGTTGTGGCACAGATTGGTCTTGCCACCGGCAAACCAGTTGGCAAACGGCGGCTTGCTGTAGTCACAGACTTGGTTGAAGGGGGTTTGCCAGTCAATCCGCTGGGCCTGCTCGGTCCAGAAGCCGTCGCGGTCTTCAATGGAACGGCGGTGAAAGTCTGCATAGGAAGTCATGAAAGGGTCTCCGGAACCTTGTTGTGGGTGGGGCTTAAACTGAATTCATAATTATGAATAGCCAACTTGCAACAGGCTGACTCGCGCCCTCCCCCGTGCCAAACCCCGCCCCACCCCAACCTTCCCAACAATCCTCCAGCACCTCGACTCCTCGCTTGCAGCCTCACGCTTGCGCGTGAAACCACCCGAGTCTTACCACTCCAGCCGCCCTACTTGATCAGGCCCTGCACCTGCTTGAAGGCCGGATGTTCAGCACTGCGCAGCCACTCAAAGGCCACCATCTCGGTGGTCACCAGCTCCGCACCGGCACCGGCCAGGCGGTCAAAGGCGGCATCACGGTTGCGTTCGCTACGCGAACTGCAGGCATCCGTCACCACCCAAACCTCGAATTCGTCCTCCAGCAAGTCCAGCGCGGTTTGCAGCAGGCACACATGGGCCTCGCAGCCGGCCAGCACAATCGTGTCGCGCTCGGCACCGGCCGAGGACTTCTGCAGGTGCTTAGGCAGGCTGCGGGCATTGCCCCGCACCGGCTTCGGCGGCGGGCGCAACATGTCGCCCAGGCCTTCTTCTACGGCGCTGAACTGCATTTTGGCCAAAGGGGTTGCGCGGGCTGCCTTCAAGGCCTCCAGCAGGCTCGCTTCGGTTTCACCGAGTTTGGACGGGTTTTGTTCGGTGTAAAACGCCGGTACGGCCAGGGCGGCAGCCATCTGGGCCAGACGCACGGCGTTTTGCAGCACGGCATCGGCCTCGAACAGCGCGGGCAGCAAGCGAATCTGGTAATCGACCAGCACCAGTTGGGAGGTTTCAAGTTCAAGCAGCATGGGATGGGCTTTCGTTCTTCATGCCTGCGAGCATAACCACTACCGGACGCCCATTCACTGGACACGCTTGGTAACAACTTTACATCCCGCATCATGATACGAGGATAAAACATATAAATATCAATTAGTTACAGCTAATTCTTCATGTCAAACCTGGTTTGACGCGCTACACCCACCACGGTATGCTCTGACCCATGCGTTTTTTGACTCTGCTGGTTTTTCTTTGTTCTGTGTTTTTTGCGACGGCGTCCTGTGGTGCCCCTCTGGAAAACAGCGATGAAGTGAGCCGTCTCATCACCGATGGCAATTTGCTGGACCGTATTGGCGAGGTAAGCAACCGCGTGGAGGCCAAGGCCTCGGCTTTGGTGGTGGGAGCCCTGGGTTTTCTGGGCGTGCCCTACCGCCGTGGCGGCAGCTCCGCCGAAACCGGCTTTGACTGCAGCGGCTTTGTACGCGCCATCTACCAGCAGACCGCCGGCCTCTTGCTGCCGCGCAAGGCCGCCGAGCAGGCAGCCGCCACCGAAAAAATTGACAAAACCGAACTCAAGCCAGGTGACCTGGTGTTCTTCAACACCATGCGCCGCGCCTTCAGCCATGTCGGCATCTATGTGGGCAATGGCAAGTTCATCCACGCGCCCAGGCCCGGCGGCGAAGTGCGGGTAGAAGACCTGGGCACCTCTTATTGGGCCAAGCGTTTTGACGGCGCACGCCGGGTTCCGGTCGAGGCCA
>JAYVNF010000452.1:0-26076 GCA_043758575.1 Rhodoferax sp. | reverse complement strand
TTTTTGATTCAACCTAAAAAGCGCCGTAAGTCTATGAATTCATTGACCAACTGGTCGGAAAAAATCAAGAAATCACGGAAATGGTGTCGAACTTAAGTGGCTACTTCTTCATGTACGGAGGATGGTATCCACCCAATTCGCTAATAAGTGACATGCTCGCCCAGATTATTTTATCCGACGGATTTTCTTTGCAATATTTCTGCAGGTATGCGTCCAAGATCGCATCGTCAGGTATCTCCTCTATTTGCTTCTGATCTCCAAAAAGGTTATATGCCGATAGGTACCCCGCTACCCACTGTGTATAGGCAGGCTCAATATGTTTTCCCTTTATGCTCGCCATTATTCGATTGCAAACTTCCATTCCTACGCCTTTTGCGACTCCCTCTCGTTGGGCAATAGCTGGCAGCGACGTTAGTAGCGCAACTGAAATTGATAAAGCAAAAGACAACGTTTTTGTATGCACCACAATTCCCCCTTTGTTCTAAATTTCAGCCCGTTTCCAAGCTCTATTTAGTATATTAATATCGCCAAACACGAACGGTATTCGAATTAGCGCAACCATGAAATATCAATAATTATGTATTGATCCCGAGCGTCGTGTGTATCGAGTCTTTCAAATCCAATTCCTGCAACCGTCACGAAACTCGAACAAATTGCAGGGAACACGCCCCTGCGCTAGGCGTCAAGCGCAGGAAGACTGCCCGGCACAGCATCGGCTCTTGCGCCGTCAAAAATTCGACCATCGCTTTTTGGGTGATTTCCAGGTGGCGCCTTCAGCCATCGCCTTTTGCACAAACGAAATTCTGGACAAGCAACCCTTCGGGCATGCACGCGACGTCCGACAGCATTCAGCCGAATCCCGACGTCCCCCCACCACTCACAAAAACCCCCAGCACCCCGACTTTAGAAACACATCCAGGCCCCATAGGCCAGCTTGGACAGCGGCCAATCTGCCGCACGCGCAATATGGCGCGTGCCCTGGTGCAGCAAGCCTGCCGCCTGCGCGATGCCCGCGTGTGCGATCCAGATCGTGTCGTGAAAGCGATGCCGTACGTCCCACGCGCTGGCCACGCGCGCCAGCACCTCGTTGGCCGACTCCTTGCCGCCAAAACGGTGCTGGGCAAAGTCAGCGGTCCAGGCATCGATGGCGGCGCGGGGGATGTCGGACCAGGCCACGCCCTCCCAGATGCCAAAGTCCATTTCCCGCAAGCGCGCATCGGTGCTGAAGTGCAGATCGCCTCTCAAGGCACTCAGGGCATAGCCCAGTTGCTGGCAGCGTTGCAGGGGTGAGACCTGGACGGCTAGGCCCTGCGGAACGGCGGCTGCCAGGGCTTGTGCAGAGGCCAGCGTCAGCTGCGCATCGGCCGCCATGTCCAGCGCGCCGTAGCAGGTGCCGGGCGCTACCAGCGGCCTGGCATGGCGCACCAGCCACAGCGTCATGTGTAAGCGCCCCAGCCCAGCAAAAAGCCCAGATAAAACGCCAGCTCGCAGATTTGCTGGGTGGCGCCCAGACAGTCGCCGGTAAAACCCTGCAAGCGCCGGGCAAACCAGCGGCCCATCCAGGCAAAGGCCAAGGCGCTGGCCGCCAGGGCACCGAGTTGGGCTGCCATCCAGCGCTGGGCCAGTAATTCCGGTACCAGTGGTGTTGGCACCAACGGAGCGACCAGCGTCGGCGCGGAATGCAGCCATTGCGGCAACCACTGCAGCGACCCATGCAGCAGCCCGCCCGGCACAGCGCCAGGCAGAGCATTCACCAGCAACAAGGCAGTTGCACACCAGACGCCCGCCACCACCAATGCGCCAACGGTAATCTGGTCGGCCAGCGGCTTGGACTTGGAGGCCGCCGTGTCGCCCACATGCGGCAGCAGGCGTATGAGTAACAGCGGCCAGGTGCGCGACACCACATGCGCCAGAAACAGCGCCACGCACAACACATCCAGCCCCATCGACGCCAGCTGCGCCACCAGCGCCACCTTGACCAGCAGCGCCATGGCTATGGCAATGGCGCCGAAGGCACCCACGCGCGAATCCTTCATGATGTCCAGCGCACGCTCGCGGCTCAGACCGCCACCCAGGCCATCGGCCACATCGGCCAGGCCATCTTCGTGGAAGGCACCGGTAAGCAGAATGCCAAAGGCCGTGCCGATGCTGGCCACGATCAAAGGACTGAACGTGCCCTTGGGCAGGGCCAGCAAGAGCACGGCGCTGAGGGCCGCCACCAACAGCCCGACCAGCCAGCCCACGCCCGGGAAATGTGCGGCACTGGCGCGCAGCATCTTCGGGCTGTAGCCGACCCAGGCGGCCAGCCGCCCGGTCACCGGCAGGCGGGTGAAGAACTGCAGGGCCAACAGGTAGTGGCGGACGAAGCGGCTCATAGCGAAGGGCTGACCATGTTCAACCCTGGGTCTTGGTGAACCGCTGCGCAAATGCGGCGTAGTTGGGTGCAGTCAAGAACATGGCGTTTGATTGGCCCTCAAGCCGTGACCGGGTCGGTGGACTTCTCCGACACCCCGGCCGAGGCAAAGCTGGCCATGTCCCGCAAAACGGTGCAAGCCGACTGCAGCAGCGGCCAGGCCAGCGCGGCGCCCGAGCCTTCGCCCAAACGCAGACCCAGGTCCAGCAAGGCCTGCACACCCAGGTGCTGCAGCATGAACTCATGGCCGCGCTCGCCCGAGCGGTGCGCGAACACGCAGCGCTGCAGCACCAGTGGCTGCAGGGCGTTGGCCACCACCACGGCGCTGCTGGCAATAAAGCCGTCCACCACGATCACACGGCGCTCCTCTGCGGCCTGCATCACGGCGCCCACCATGGTGGCAATCTCGTAGCCGCCCATGGCGGCCAGCACGTCCAGCGGCTCGGTAGCGTCTGCGTGGGTGGCTAGCACTTCGCGCAGCACCTCGGTCTTGCGCTGCACGGCCGGTGCATCCAGGCCGGTGCCGGCACCGGTGCACACGGCGATGTCCAGGCCAGCAAGGCGCGCCAGCAGCAACGAGGCGGCTGAGGTGTTGCCAATGCCCATTTCGCCCAGCAGCAAGGCATTGCCCGGCAGGCCTTTCACCAACTCGCGGCCCTGCTCCATGGCGGCTGCGCATTGGGCGCTTGTCATGGCTGGGCCTGCGGACGAGTCGGCCGTGCCGGACTCTGCACCGGCCACCTTGCGCACCTGCAAGCCGGCGCGGGTGGCGCCTGCGCTCAGGCCGGCCAGAAAGTCGTGCTTCACCCCGCAATCCACCACGGTGAGCGCAATGCCGTTTTGCCTGGACAGCACGCTGACGGCTGCGCCGCCGGCCAAAAAGTTTTCCACCATCTGCCAGGTCACATCGCTGGGAAAGGCCGATATGCCGCGTGCGGTGAGACCGTGGTCAGCGGCAAACACCACCATCTGCGGGGCGTCCAGCGTCGGGCTGACGGTGCCCAATATCTGGCCGATTTGCAGGGCGAGACCTTCCAGGCGGCCCAGCGAGCCCTGCGGCTTGGTCTTGTTGTCCAGGGTGTGCTGCAGGGCCGCAGTCAATGCGGCGTCGTGGATATTGGCGAGGGTGGGCAGGCTGTGGTTCATGGGGTGCTCCAAAGTTAGTGGGTGGGATTGTGCGATGGAAAGGGGAAGAGAAAAGCGATGGCTCAGCGCAGCAGGCCCTGCAACACGCCCGGCTCAAAGTTCTGTTCAATAAAGTCGGCCAGCCCGTCAAACACAGTGTCCAGTGTAGGCACTGCTTGTCCCAAGCGCGCGCCAAACAGGGCTTGCAAGGCAGCAGGGTCTTCGAACAGGCCGTGCAGGTACAGGCCCAGCACATTGCCCTGGGGGTTTTGCCAGGCCAGGCCATCGGGCAGCACTTCGCGCGCCACATTGCCAGCGGCTTGCATGGCCGCATGCGGCTGGGTCTGGCCGTGGTGGATTTCGTAGCCGGCCACTTCCACGCCCGCAAGCAGGGACCAAGGATTGGACTGCGTGCCGGCGTCACCTGCCGCCGCCTCAAGCATCTGCTTGGCAAAGCGGGTGCGGGTATGGCGCACGGTCTTGTCGGCCGCAAACACTGTGACCAGTGGCAGCAGTCCCAGACCCGGCGCATTGCCGTCCACGCCATACGGATCAATCAGCGCCTCGCCCAGCATCTGCAAGCCGCCACAGATGCCCAGCACGGCACCGCCCTGCCCGGCATGGCGCGCCACGGCCGCGTCCAGGCCCTGCTTGCGCAGCCAGGCCAAGTCGCCGCTGGTGTTTTTGGAGCCGGGCAGGATGATCCAGTCCTCGGAGCGCAAGCCGGCCAGTTCAGACGGGCTGCGCACCCACTGCAGGCGCACGCCGGGCACATTTTTGAGGGGCTGGAATTCGTCCAGGTTGCTGATGCGAGGATAGGCAACCACGGCCACCGTCAAGGTCACCGCGCCGCTGGCAACGCTGCGCTCGTCAAAAATGCCGTCTTCTTCCGGCAAGCCGTGCTGCCACCACATCGGCAGCGTCGCCACGGTGGCTATGCCGGTGAGGTCTTGCAGCATCTGCGGCGCCGGTGCCAGCAGGCTGGCGTCACCACGGAACTTGTTAAGCACAAAGCCCTTGATCAGGGCGCGCTCGTTCTGCGGCAGCAAGGCCCAGGTGCCGTACAGATGGGCAAAAGCGCCACCCCGGTCTATGTCGGTGACCAGCAGGCAGGCGGCATCGCCGTGCAGGGCTACGCGCATGTTGACGATGTCACTGGCCGAGAGGTTGATCTCGGCCGGCGAGCCTGCACCCTCAATCACCACCACATCGTTCTCGGCGCGCAAATCGTCCAGGGCCTGGGCAATCACCGGCCAGACGCTGGCACTGCGCCCGCGCCAGGCCATGCGCGACAGCGCCTCGTCGACCTGACCCATCAGGACGACCTGGCTGTGGGTGTCGTGTTCGGGTTTCAACAGCAAGGGGTTCATGCGCACATCGGGCACGGCACGTGCCGCCAGCGCCTGGAAGTACTGGGCACTGCCGATCTCTCCGCCCACGGTTGCCGACTGTGGGTTGCTCTCTGGCCGGCTGGCCACCACCCGCGCGTTGTTGCTCATGTTCTGCGCCTTGAAGGGGGCGACCTTGAGGCCCTGGCGCTGGTAATAGCGGCACAACGCCGTGGTGAGCCAGCTCTTGCCGGCCCCGCTGGTGGTGCCCAGCACCATGATGCAGCGTGCGCTCATTGGCTTGTCTCCAAAGTAAACGGGGCGAAGCCGCTGCTGGGCTGGGCGTCGGCAAGCCTTTCAAAAGCAGTGAAGGCGGCGCGCAAGGCCTGCTGTGCCTCGGGCGGTTGCGCGCTCAGGCGCACATGGCCGCTCAGGCCCAACGAGGTGGCATCACGTAGCTTGATGCCCTGGCTGCGCAGATGGTGCAGCAGGCGCGGCACATCGGTAGACGCAGGCGGCAAGGCACAAAAGAAATTTGCCTCACTGGGCAGGCACTGCCAGCCCAGGTCCTGCAACATGGCTACTTGCTGCGCCTTCCAGGCCGCCAGCGTGGGCAGGCACAGGCCCAGCCAGGTCTGCACCGCGTCGGTGGTCCAAGCCAGCAGCATGGCCTCGCCATGCACACCTACCACCCAGGACGGTGCCATGGCCTCCAGCTGGTGTGCAGCGGCACGACCCTGCACCGGGGCGATGGCGTAGGCCGCGCGTATGCCAGTCAGGCAAAGCGCCTTGTTGGGGGAATACAGGCGCCAGACCTGATCAGCCTGCGCGGCGTTCAGGCTGGGCCGGCCCGACAGGCGCAGCGGTGCATAGGCGCAGTCCAGCACCACGGTTGGGGATGCGCTGCTGGCGCCGGCCTGTTGGGCGCCAGCGCGTTGATGGACCGCGTCTGCGCCCGCGTTCGCCAGCAGGCTTTGCGGCCAGTCTGCACAGCTGCATCCCAGAGGGCTGGAGGGCTCGCAGGCCCAGACCAAGTCTGCCTCTTGCAGCGTGTCGCTGCGCAGCAGGCTCCAGGCGTCCGCCGCATGGGCGTAGTCGCCATAGGCTTGTGCCGGTGTCCAGAAGCGGCTGTGGCCGCATTGGCGCACCCAGGCAGTGATGCGAAAAATGAACTCGCTGGCGCTACCGGCCAAGACGATGCGCCAACGTTCTACACCGTGCAGCTCGGCCAGGCGCTGGCGCAGCTGCGTGTAGTCCGCATCCGGGTAGCGCGTGGCGTCGGCCACCTGCACCGCTGCCAGCGCTGCCGGACAGGGGCCGCAGGCATTGCTGTTGGTAGAGAAATCAAAGCGTGCAGCGCCCAGCGCGTCGGTGCCACCGTGGATGCGTGCGGGCGTGCTCATGGCGCCACCCCGGTGGCGGCAAACAGATGGACCATCTGCACCCAGGCAAACAGGCATTCCTTGAGCCACAGCAGCGCGCCACAACCCAAGCCCACAAACAGCAGCAACGCCAGATTGCCCACACGCATGGCCTGGCGCGTATCGGCCGCAGCTGCGTCGCCTCCATTCGGATTGAGCACATAGACGCCGGGCTTGCGCAGGCCCACACCCAGCACCAGGGCCATGGCCGCCATCGGCCAGCCGCTGTTGGGCGAGGGTGTGCGCGCCGCTTCGCTGGGCAGGCTTCGGGCTAGGCGCACATCGCGCACACCCCGGAGCCAGCCGGCCAGCAGCAAACAGCCGGCCGTAATGCGCGCGGGCAACCAGCTCAGCACATCGTCTGCACGCGCCGCCCATTTGCCGGCCCAGGCCCAGTTGCGGCCCTGGTAGAGGCCGGGGTAGCCCCACATGGCATCGGCGGTGTTGGCAAAGCGGTACAGCGCCGCACCGGGCAGGCCCAGCAGCACAAACCAGAACAGCGGTGCCACCACCGAGTCGTTCAGGTTTTCGGCCAGGGTTTCGATCGCGCTCTCGCGCACCTGGGTGGACGTCAGCTGTGTGACATCGCGGCTGACCAGCCAAGCCAGGCGCGCGCGCCCGGCATCCAGCGACTGCGCCAGCGCAGCTTCCACCGCGCGCACCTCGGTCTTGAGCATGGCCCAGGCCAGCAAGGGTTTGAGCAGCAGGCCCAGGGCAACCGCCTCTATCCACCAGGCAAGCCATTGCAGGCCGGCCTGCAGCAGCCAGGACAGGGCCGTGACCAAGGCCGCACCCAGCAGCCAGGCCGATGCGCCCCACCAGAACGTCCTGAGGACGGGCTGTTGCGGGTCTTGCGCGGCATGGCGCTGCACCCCGTTGCCGGCCCAGCCCAGGTAGTTGCCCATCCACACCACCGGGTGGCAGCGCAGCGCGGGCTCGCCCAGGTAGCGGTCTACCAGCAAGGCGATCCAGCAGGCCAGGCCCAGGCTCCAGGCGTTCATGGGCAGTCTGGGCCCGTTGGCGCAGGCGGCAATGCGACTTGCAGCGCCTGGCCCCAGCTGTTTTCAAACAGCAAGTCGTCCAGGGCGCAGCGCTGGGCCCAGCGCTCTTGCTGCAGCATGGGCTCTTCGTAAAACTGGTGCACCGGTCCTATGCACAGAAGCGCAATAGGTTCGGCACCGGCCGGCATGCCCAGCAACTGCGCCAAAGCCACAGGGTCGAACAGCGAGACCCAGCCTACCCCCAGGCCTTCGGCACGGGCCGCCAGCCACAGGTTCTGGATCGCGCAGGCGGCCGAGGCCAGGTCCATCTGCGGCAGGGTGCGCCGGCCAAACACATGGGCCTCACGGCCATCGGCCAGGGCTACGGCCCACACCTCTGCGGCGTCTTTCATGCCCTCCACTTTCAGGCGCATGAAGGCGTCTTCGCGCTGGCCCAGGGCGCGTGCGGTTTGCAGGCGCTCTGCTTCCACCAGCACTTGCAGCTGCTGGCGCAACGCCGGGTCGGATATGCGCATAAAGCGCCAGGGCTGCATGAAACCCACGCTGGGTGCGTGGTGTGCCGCCGTCAGCAGGCGGCGCATGACCTCGGGCGCCACCGTGCCGCCGGCAAAGTGGCGCATATCGCGGCGCTCGAAAATGGCGCGGTACACAGCGCGGCACTCGGGCGCAGAAAAGCCCGCAGCGACCTCGGGTTGGGTGTCAGGTGCTGCCGACATGCTGCTCAGTCTTCGATGCCGCGCTGGGCCGGAATGCCGGCCTGGAAGGCATGTTTCACCATCGTCATCTCGGTCACGGTATCGGCCAGTTCGATGATTTCGGGTGGGCAGCGCCGCCCGGTCAGCACCACGTGCACATGGGCGGGGCGATTGCGCAGCGTCTCCAGCACCGCATCCAGCGGCATCCAGCCGTAAATCAGCGGGTAGGTGATTTCGTCCAGCGTGACCATGAAATATTTGCCGCTCAGAATGGCGGCGCTGGCCTTGGCCCAGCCGTCGCGCGCCAGCTGCGCCGAGTGCTCCAGGTCCTGGCTCTTCCAGCTGAAGCCGTCGCCCAATCCTTCGATGGGAATGCCCAGTTTTTCAAACATGCGGTGCTCACCAAAGCGCGCCGAAGGTACTTTCATGAACTGGAAAATCTTCACCGCCTTGCCGCGCCCATGGGCGCGCAGGGCCAGGCCAAAGGCCGCCGTGCTTTTGCCCTTGCCGTCACCGGTGTTGACGATGACGATGCCGCGGCGTTCGCCCTCGGACTTGTCATAGGGCTTTTCTGTGGGGGCGGTTTCAATTTCCATGGGCTTCTCGTGAGGGGATGTGGGGCAAGGCCACCCACTGGCCGTTGAGCGGGTGGATGGCAATGCGGTTGTCAAAGGCCTGGCAGAGCGCGTCGCGGGTGCTGGCCTCTGCGGTGGCGCCGTGGTGCAGGATGCGGCCCTCGCGCATCACCACCAGGCGGTTGGCGTTGAGGGCAATGGTGATTTCATGCAGCACGCTGACCACCGTGGTGCCATGTGTGAGCAAGGCTTCCACCACGCACAGCCAGTCGGCCTGGTGCGGTGGGTCCAGATTGGCCAGGGGCTCGTCCATCAGCAGCACCTGGGCTTCCACGGCCAGGGCGCGGGCCAGCAGCACGCGTTGGCGCTCGCCGCCCGAGAGTTGGCCCAGAGCGCGCTCACGCCAGTCCCAGGCCTGGGTGTAACGCAGAGCGCGCTCCACAGCGGCCGTGTCCTTGTCATTGGGAGGGGCCAGCCAGGCCTGGTGCGGCAGGCGCCCCAGCATGACCACATCCCAGGCGCTCAGGTCATCGGCCGAGGCTTCGTTTTGGCCCAGCCAGGCGAGTTGCTGCGCGCGCGCGCGCGGCGCTACCGACTGGATTGGCTGGCCCAGCAAGGCCACCGTGCCGCTGTGCGGCAACAGCCCGGCCAGGGCCTTGAGCAAGGTGGATTTCCCGGCGCCGTTGGGGCCCAGAATGCTGGTCCACTGGCCTTGGGCGATATCCAGATCGATGGCGTGTAGTACCGCCCTGCCCCCTAGGCTGGCGCCCAGGGCGCGCGCACTGAGCGCGACATCGGCCGCGCCAACGTGGTTTGCTGCCGCCATGGCCGCACGGGTGGGTGTGCTCATGCCGAACGCCCGCCCAATACGCCGCTGCCTCGGTGCATCAGCCACAGCAGGTACAAGCCGCCCAGTACGGCGGTCAGCACACCCACCGGCAGCTCCTGTGGCGCAATCAGCCAGCGTGCCAGCAAATCGGCACCGCCCAGCAGCACCGCGCCCATGGCGCTGGCCAGCCACATCAGCTGGCGGTGCGGCACCCGCACCATGGCGCGCACCAGGTGCGGTGCGGCCAGGCCGACAAAGGCGATCAGACCGGTCTGCGCCACGGCGGTACCGGTGGCCAGGGCCAGCACCGCCACCAAGGCGGCGCGCAGCGGGCCAATGGGCAGGCCCAGGCTTTGCGCCGTGGCCTCACCCAGGCTCAGGCCATCCAGCACGCGTGCCAAGGCCCAGGCAGCCAGCACACAGACCAACCACACCAGCAGCATCAGTACACAGGAGGTCCAGCCAATGAAACTGGTGGAGCCGAGCAAAAAGGCCTGCATAGCCTGCAGCGAATCGGGCGAGAACACCAGCAGCAGCGAGGTGATGGCGCCCAGCACCACGCCCACAATCACGCCGGCCAACAGCAGGCGCAAGGTGTGCTGAACGCCACGCGCCAACGACAGCGTCAGCATCACCGCCAGCACGGCGCCGGCAAAGGCCGCACCGGTCAGCCCCAGGCGCACCCAGACGCTGCTGGAGAACACGCTCACTGCCACGTGCTCGCTCATCATGCTGCCGCCCACCATGCCGGCGCCGCCGCCCACACTGGCCAGTGCCAGGGCCACGCCCAGCGAGGCGCCGGAGGCACTGCCCAGCAGATACGGGTCGGCCAAAGGGTTGCGAAACAGGCCCTGCGCCAAGGCACCGGCCAGGCCCAGCAAGGCCCCTGCGGCCAACGAACCCAGGGTGCGCGGCAGGCGTATGTCCCAGACAATTTGCTCGGCCATGGCGCGCTCCAGCGCGTCGGTATGGGCGCCCCACAGACTGCCCACGGTGTTCTCCCAACCGGCACTGCCTATGCACAGGCCCAGCACTGCCATGGCGGTGCATAGCAGCGCTGCCAGCCCCAGCAACCAGGCGGTGCGCGTGGTGTTCACTTGGATGCACCCGCCGTTTGCGCCGGCGCCTTGTCCGACAGGCACTGCGCCATGATGCGGGCGCTCTCGGCCATGCGCGGGCCCGGGCGCACCAGCACCTCGGATTGGTCGGCTGGGAATACGCACACATGGTGCTCGCGAATGGCGCGGATATGGTCCCAGCCGGGGCGCTGCTCCAGGCCCTCCAGGTTGGCCTGGCCAACCATGATCAGGTCCGGGTTTTCACGCACCACCAGCTCAGGGTTGATCTTGGGGAAGGGGCCGAGCTTGGCCGGCAGAATGTTCTTTACACCCAGGCGGCTCAGGGTTTCGCCAATGAACGAAGCCTCCCCCGCCCCATAGGGGCCGCGGTTGACCTCAAAGTACACGCGCGTGCCGCGCACATTGGCGGGCAGGGACTGGGCCGCCGCGTTGACGCCGGCATCGATCTCGCGCCACAGCTTTTGGGCGTCTGCCACCTCCAACAATGCGCCTAGCTTGCCAATCACGCGCTGCACGTCGGCATGGGTCTTGGGTTCCAGCGCAAACACCGGAATGCCCAGCGCGGCCAGCCGGGTGGCCGAACGCGAGGACGCCGCCGCCAGCACCACGTCCGGGCGCAGGGCCACGATGGCCTCGATATTCGGGTCCATGCCGCCGCCTACCTGGGGCAGCTTGGTGACCGACTGCGGATAGTTGGAATAGCGGTCCACCCCAACCAGGCGCTGGCATTGGCCCAGGGCGCAAACCGTCTCGGTGAGCGAGGGCAGCAGGCTGACGATGCGCAGCGGCGAGCGCGCCAGTTTGAGCGGCACGCCCAGGTCATCGCTGAGCTCCAGCGCGCGCGCCGGCAGCACCACCAGGCTGCAGGCCAGCAAGGCCAGCAGGGCCATCCCTAATTTGCCAGCCATCATGCGCCCGCCTTGAGTGTGAGCGGCAGACCAGCCACCATCAGCGTGACACGGCCGCAGGCCTGTGCCACCGCCTGGTTCAACCGGCCCAGGTTGTCGACAAAGGAGCGCACCTGCGCCCCCATGGGAATGACGCCCATGCCAATTTCGTTGCCCACCAGAAGCACCGGACCACTGGCCTGGGCCAGTGCCGCCAGCAGGGCCTGCAGGGGTTCGCGGCACAGGGCCGCGCCGTCGTCTTCCGAAAACACCTGCTGGCCGGTGGCACGGTCCTCGGGCATGAGCAGATTGGTCAGCCACAGCGTCAGGCAGTCCACCACCACCAGGGTCTCGGGCTGGCTCAGGCGCTCTATGGCCGCGCCCAGGGCAAGCGGCTCTTCTACCGTCTGCATGCCCGGCACGCGCAGGGCACGGTCGGCCTGGTGGCGGGCAATGCGCTGGCGCATTTCATCGTCCCAAGGCCGGGCTGTGGCCACCAGCACCGCCCGGTGCGCGGCACTGCGGTCCAGCCACTGGCGCGCCAGGGTTTCGGCGCGTCGCGACTTGCCGCTGCGCTGGCCGCCCAGAATCAGTTCGCTGGCGGCAACAGACTCTGCCATGGCGTCTGGTGTCAGCCGTGCAGAAGGGGCGGCAGGGTTCATGGCTGGGGCTCCACAGCCTGCGCGTCCATCCACTGCAGGATGTGGCGGTGCAGCTTGTGCACGCCATCGGTAAGCGAGGCCGGCCCGGGCTGCAGGATATCGGGCGATTTGATTTCAAACAGCTGCTGGTTTTTCACCGCAGGCACCTCGCTCCAGCCAGCGCGCGCGGCCACGTTTTCGGGGCGGAACTTCTTGCCGCACCAGGAACCAAAAATGATGTCCGGGCTGCGCAGCACGATGTCTGCGCCGTCGGCAATGATGCGGTTCTTGCCTAGCGGCTGCAGCGAGAGTTCGGCAAAACAGTCGTCCCCGCCGGCAATCGCCATCAACTCAGACACCCAGCGGATGGCGCTGATATGGGGCACATCCCACTCTTCAAAAAACACCCGGGGCCGGCGCGCACCGGCGGCCACACGCTGGGCCACAGCCGCCTGCATGGTACGCAGATCGGCCTGCATGGCGGTGATGCGCTGCAGACCCTGCTCGGCCTCGCCCACCATGGCCGCCACCTGGTAGAGCATGGAAAAAATCTCGGCCACGCTGCGCTGGTTGAAGATGGTGACCTGCACGCCGTGGCGTATCAAGGCGGCCGCAATGTCGGCCTGCAGGTCGGAGAAGCCCAGCACGCAATCGGGTTTGAGTTCCAGAATCTTGTCGATCTTGGCGCTGGTAAAGGCACTGACCTTGGGCTTCTCTTCGCGCGCCCGCCGGGGCCGCACGGTGTAGCCAGATATGCCCACGATGCGGCCTTCCTGCCCCAGCAAGTAGAGCCACTCGGTGGTCTCCTCGGTCATGCAGATGATGCGCTGAGGACCGAGCGCAAATTCCAGGATGTCAGGGCTCACAGGGCCGCCTTTGCAGAAGTTGGGCCGGCCGTAGGGCCAGTAGCCGGACCGAACAGTTCGGCCACCGCCTGGGGTGCCGAGGCAAACCAGGCGTGGAAGTAGCTGGCCCGCACGCTGCCCTGCTGCCACAGCGCTTCACCCGCGTCTGCGGCCACAGGTGCATCGGGGCGGGAGGTGCGGGCGGCAGCGTGCATGGGGGTGGTCGTGGTGGAATAGTGGAAGGTGTGGCCCCGCAGTGTGCCCGATGGCAGCGCCAGCTGTTGCGGCCCCAGGGCCGCCAGGCGTTCGTGCATGGTGACTTCACCCGGCAGCAAGCCCCATTGGGCATGGCGCGCGCCGTCCACGGTCACCAGGGATCCGAACAAGGCCATCATGCCGCCGCATTCGGCCCACACGGGGCGACCCGCAGCAATGTGCTGCGCCAGGCTGTCGCGTGTGGCGCTGCTGTTGGCGATCGTAGCGGCATGCAGCTCCGGGTAACCGCCCGGCAGCCAGACCGCATCACACGGTGGCAGCGCCTCGTTGGCCAGCGGCGAGAAGAACCGCAGTTCCGCGCCCATGGACCACAGGCATTCCAGGTTGGCGGCATAGATGAAGCAGAAAGCGGCATCGCGGGCGATGGCAATCACCTTGCCGTGCAACAGCTGGGCCATGTCCTTGGCCGCAGCCGCCTCCGTGCGGGCATCCACTGCCGCGGGGGAGAAATCGACACGCCAGCGTTGCAACTGGTCCAGCGTCAGCTGCCCCAGCGGCGTCTCCCGCAAGGCATCGGCTGCGGCATCCAAACGCTCCAGGGCATCGGGCACCTCGCTGGCCACGGTCAGGCCCAGATGGCGCTCCGGCAAGGCCATGGCGCTGTTGCGCATGAGTGCACCCAGCCAGTCCTGTGGCTGCTGCAAGCTGGTGCGTAACATTTCGGCATGGCCGCTACTGGCCACGCGGTTGGCCAGCACACCGGCCCAGGGCATATCGCCCTGGTAGTGCTGCAGGCCAAAGGCCAGGGCGCCAAAGGTGCCAGCCATGGCGGACGCGTCCACCACTGCCAGCACATGCAGACCAAAGCGCCGCGCCAGGTCGGCGGCACTGGGTGCGCCGTCAAACAGGCCCATCACGCCTTCGACCAGAATCAGATCGGCCTCCAGCGCTGCTGCGGCCAGACGGGCGCGGCAGTCAGCCTCGCCCGTCATCCACAAGTCCAGTTGGTACACCGGCGCGCCACTGGCCAGGGTATGCCAGTACGGGTCCAGAAAATCCGGCCCGCACTTGAACACCCGCACCTTGCGGCCCTGGCGTGTATGCAAACGCGCCAGGGCCGCAGTGACCGTGGTCTTGCCTTGGCCGGAGGCCGGGGCGGCGATCAGGATAGCGGGGCAGTGGGCAGACACCATCAGAACTTCAGTTTCAGCGACGCTGAAACAGCGCGACCGGCTTCCGGGTAAATCGACTGAATGACACCCGACGTGCACTTGTAAGCCTGGGTGTAGTACTTCGCATCCGCCAGGTTGGTCACGCCCAGCGCGAACTCCAGGGACTTGACGGTGTAGGCATAGCGCGCATCCAAGGTGTTGTAGGCAGGCATGGAGCACTGGTTGGCAAAGTCCACATACTGCGCAGAGACCTGCGTGAAGGCCAGGTCCACGGTATGGCCTTCGGCCGGCTTCACTTCCAGGCCCACCGCAAAGGTTTGACCTGGAACCAACGCAATACTGTTGCCTGAGAAGGGGCCGGAGGAGAAGCGTGCTTGTCTTGCGGCTGCACTCATGCGCAGGGCGATGGTGTCCGTCACATTGTGGTGAGCATCGAGCTCGACGCCGCGGTGAACGGTGGGGGCAAGGTTAACGTTGGCGCCATCGGTGCCAAAGGCGGAACTGGGTCCAAAGGCGGTGTCGTCGAATGCAATCTCATTCGTCAAATCACTTTGGTACAGGCGCAACTCCACGCGGCTTGCCGCCTGGTGCCAGCGTGCACCCAGCTCCACGTCCCGCGAAACCTGGGGCATGAGCATGGTGCCCGGGGTCACGTAATTGATCTCATCCACATTGGCCAGGCGAAAGCTTTGCCCCACGCGGCCAAATACCTGGGCATTGGCACCGACATCCTGGGTAATACCCGCATTCCAGGCCGTTGGAGCGTCATCAATCGCAACGGTAGACGTGGCCTTGGCTCTGGTTTTCTGGATGGTCTCGTTGCGCAGGCCTACGCTCAGGCGCGTGCCAGTGGACAGCAGGCTGATGTCGTCATTGACATAAATACCTGTGGAGTCCGCCTTGCCCTTGCGCATGGCGTAGTCCAGAAAGGTCCAGTGCTCATTGTCCACGCCCACGGTCAGCGCATTGGCATAGGTGCCACTGCTGTAGCTGTGGCGCGCACGCGCGTTGGCGGTACTGGTATCGATGGACGAAGTGGAAAAGGACGAATAGGCCGCGTAGTAGGTTTCTATCTTGCGGGTGCGTTGGCCCAGATCCAGGCCGAACTGCCAGTCGCCTGCAAAGGCCTCCAGAAACGCACCCGAAACCTCATTCTTGGTTTGCCCAAAGTCACCCGGTGTATCGGCCTGGCGCGGATTCGCCGCATAGCGTGCTTCGTCGAGTCCGCCTGGTAGACCGCTGTGGTTCATGCTGCGCGAACTCTGTGCACCCAGGCGCAGCCAGTCGTTGCTCCACTGCGCCGTGGCGCCCACGTTGTTGTTCACCGAAGCGAAATTGTCGCGGTGTCCATCGGTCTTGCGGTCCAGGCCAAATACATCCAGGGAAAATCCGCCGCTCGCCAGCGTCGCATTGCTGCGGTACTCCTGCAATCCATAGCTACCGGCAGTAGCCGTAACGCCTGCGGCGTTGTGGCGCTCCACGCCCATGCCGGCTTTGGTAGTGACCACAATGGCGCCGGCCGTCGCGCCTTCACCAAAGAGCACGGAGGCGTTGCCGCGTATCACTTCGACACGTTGCACCTGGTCAATCGAAATATCGCCCAAACCATCCGAGGACAAGTCCTGCACGCTCAGGCGCCGACCGTCCACCATCACCACCTGGTTGCTGCTGGCGGTTTGACCGAAGCCACGCAAGTCCAGAGAGTAGCTATTGGCGCCGCTCAGGTCCAAACGCCCCGGGACACCCAGCAATTTCATGATCGCTTCGCTGACGGAGGATGCGCCAGAGGCTTCAATGTCTTTGGCCGTGATGACACTCACACCATAAGGAAGCTTGTCGACCGATTCAGCAAAGCCGCTGGCGGTCACCACCACCTCTTTGAGCACGCCCGAAGACGCGGTTTGCGCCTGTGCAGAAAAAGCTGCGCACAAGGCCAAGGAAAGCACGCTCAGACGCGCACCAAAATTTGCTGATTTCATATGAAAGTTAACCCGACTAAAAAACCCTGGCCGTCTTCCCCGACAGCGCTTGGGCGTTAAGACCGCACACACGTGCAGCCACCTGGTTGGCCGGTATCCGGGCTGGTGGACAGACCTTCATCGCCTTCCCAAACGCATGTTCAAGCGCTCAGTGGCTGGGATGAGGGCTGCGTCTTGCGACGCGTCCACTTACCGTTGCGGGGGCAGCGCAGGTTAGGCAAGCCATGTTTGGCCAAGCCCTCCTGCTTCCCGTTGAACTGCGGCGTGTGAACCACACCGCGAGCACCAACAGCGATGATTTTAACCCGGGGTGGTGGCGCCAAACCCTACAATGCGACTTCTATGGTGAACAACGCGACGCCCATGTCGAAACCGTCTTTGACCGACCAAATAACCGAACGCGTGGAGCGCCTGCTGCTGCGCTATGCGGAGGTGCGTCGCACCAACGAGCTGCTGGCCCGGCAGGTAGAGCTGCTGGCACAGGAGCGTGATTCGCTGAAATCACGGCTGAGCGCGGCGCGTGCCCGCGTCGATGCCTTGCTGGAACGTTTGCCAGAAAACATTGCTACTCAGAAGGACGCGCCTTGAATCAGCTCGAAGTACAAATCATGGGGCAAAGCTATTTGCTGGGTTGCCCCGAGGGTGGCGAAGACAAGCTGCGCGGCGCCGTGCAACGCGTGGACGAGGCCATGTGCAAGATTCGCGATGCCGGCAAGGTGCGCGCGCGTGACCGCATTGCCGTGCTGGCGGCCTTGAACCTGGCCTTTGATTTGTCCGAGCGCCCGCCCGCACCCACACACACCCTGGCCGACGGCAGTATCACCACCGAGTCCGAAAGCCAGGCCTTGCGCGCCCTGCTGGACCGGCTGGATGACGCCCTGAGCGAAGACGGCCAGCTGCTCTAATTTTTTTCTTGCGGGGCGGCTCGATGGGGCCACAGAAATTTGCCCCCACGGTCTGGCCGCAGCGGCAAGCAACGCCTACAATCAAAGTGTCTGCGGTGCTCGTCGGGCTTTATATTTCCTTGTACCAATGCTCTCTGAGCTCGGGCTTGGAACATTGCCCAGCCAGCGTGATCATCTCGCGTTAGATGAACCCAAGGCTGATGCTGACCTCGCCCACCTGAACCCTGGTTCAGGATGCCGGTCCGGTGCGCATTCGCAGACACCTATTCCCCCCTCGCCCATCCGTATTCCTGCATAAAGAAACCCTGCACACGGCATCCCGTGTGCAGGGTTTTGGCACGCGCTACAGCAGCCTAAGCTACTGCAGTGGGCTTAGCCCATGTGCAGGCCGCCGTTGACCGAGAAGTCCGCACCGGTGGAGTAGCTGCCGTCATTGGATGCCAGCCAGGCAATGATGGAGGCAATCTCGCTGGGCTCGCCCAGGCGCTTCACAGGCACGGTGGCCACGATCTTCGCCAGCACGTCTTCGCGGATGGCCTTGACCATGTCGGTACCGATGTAGCCCGGGCTCACGGTGTTGACCGTCACGCCCTTGTTGGCCAGCTCTTGCGCCAATGCCATGGTGAAACCGTGCATGCCGGCCTTGGCCGCCGAGTAGTTGGTTTGACCGGCTTGGCCCTTGGCGCCGTTGACGGAGGAGATGTTGATGATGCGGCCCCAGCCTTTTTCCACCATATCGCCCACCACTTGCTTGGTGACGTTGAACATGGAGTTCAGGTTGGTTTCGATCACAGCGTCCCAGTCTTCGCGCGTCATCTTGATGAACATGCGGTCGCGGGTGATGCCGGCGTTGTTGACCAGGATGTCGATGGTGCCGTGTTCGGCCTTGGTCTTGGTGAAGGCCTCGACGGTGGAATCCCAATCGCCCACATTGCCGGCCGAGGCGTAAAAGGTGTAGCCCAGGGCCGCTTGCTCAGCAATCCACTTGGCGTGGTCTCGCGTAGGGCCGCAGCCGGCGATGACCTTGAAGCCTTCCTTGTGCAGGCGCTGGCAGATGGCGGTCCCAATGCCACCCATGCCGCCGGTGACGTACGCTACTTTTTGACTCATGACTATCTCCTTTTTAGATACGAACTCAAACACTCTGACAAATTAACGCTCGATGGTCAGGGCCACGCCCATGCCGCCACCGATGCACAAACTGGCAATGCCCTTCTTGGCATTGCGGCGCTGCATCTCGTGCAGCAGGGTCACCAAAATACGGCAGCCGGACGCGCCAATCGGGTGGCCGATGGCAATGGCGCCACCATTCACATTGACCTTGCTGGTGTCCCAACCCATCTGGTTGTTGACGGCGCAGGCCTGGGCCGCGAAGGCTTCGTTGATTTCCAGCAGGTCCAGGTCTTGTGCCTTCCAACCCGCACGGGCCAGGGCCTTTTGCGAGGCCGGCACTGGGCCCATGCCCATCATGGCCGGGTCCAGGCCGCTGGTGGCAAAGCTGGCAATACGGCCCATGGGTGTCAGGCCCAAAGCTGCAGCCTTCTTGGCGCTCATGACCATCACGGCGGCGGCACCGTCGTTGATGCCAGAGGCGTTGCCGGCAGTGACGCTGCCGGCCTTGTCAAAGGCGGGCCGCAGGCCGGCCAGGGCGTCGGCGTTGGACTTGCGGTTAATGAACTCATCGGCGGCGAAGACGATGGGGTCACCCTTTTTCTGGGCAATGCTGAAGGGCACGATTTCGTCCACAAAACGGCCGGCGTCTTGCGCTGCGGCGGCCTTTTGCTGGCTGGACAGGGCCAGGATGTCCTGCATCTCGCGCGTGATGCCGTGGGCCTTGGCCACGTTCTCGGCGGTGATGCCCATGTGGTATTGGTTGTAGACGTCCCACAGGCCGTCCACGATCATGGAGTCAATCATCTTCCAGTCGCCCATGCGCTGGCCGTCGCGGCTGCCCAAGAGCACGTGGGGTGAAGCGCTCATGTTTTCCTGGCCACCGGCAATGACGATGTCACTGTCGCCATAGGCGATGGATTGCGCCGCCAGCATCACGGCCTTGAGGCCGGAGCCGCAGACGGCGTTGATGGTCAGGCCAGGGGTTTCCTTGGCCAGGCCGCTCTTGATGACCGATTGGCGCGCCGGGTTCTGGCCCGCGCCTGCGGCCAGTACCTGGCCCAGGATCACTTCACCAATTTGGTCTGCGCCCAGGCCGGTGCGCTCCAGCAGGCTTTTGATGACCGCCGCACCCAACTCAGGGGCTGCCGTCTTGGCCAATGAGCCGCCAAATTTGCCCACTGCGGTACGGGCTGCCGATACGATGACGATGTCTTCCATGTGTCTCTCCTCTTGAAGTTCTTGCAAAAAATAATCAGGCCTTGGCTTTGACAAAGCTGCCAGGCGCGGGCATCAGGGCCTTGTATTTTCCCTTGCCATAGGTCTTGGGGGCCGCAATTTGCTTGCCGGCATGGCTCTTGAGCCAGGTGGACCAATCGGTCCACCAGCTACCCGGATGTTCTACCGCGCCTTCTTGCCAGGCCTCTTGCGTTTTTGGCAATTTGCCATCGGCCCGAATCCAGTGGCTGCGCTTGTTTTTGGCCGGCGGGTTGATAACGCCGGCAATGTGGCCTGAAGCACCCATGACGAAGCGCTTTTTGCCCGGCAGCACCTGGGTAGAGGCGTAGGCGCCGCCGATGGGCACGATATGGTCCTCGCGCGAGCCGTAGAGGTAAAACGGGATGTCGACCTGGCGCAGGTCCACCTTTTCACCGCAGACCGTGGCCTTGCCGGGTTTGATGAGCTTGTTTTCCAGGTAGGTGTTGCGCAGGTACCAGCAGTAAAACGGACCCGGCAGATTGGTGCTGTCGGAGTTCCAGTACAGCAGGTCAAAGGGCGGCGGGGTTTCGCCCTTGAGGTAGTTGCCCACCACATAGTTCCAGACCAGGTCGTTGGGGCGCAGGAAGCTGAAGGTGCTGGCCAGATCGGTGCCCTTCATCATGCCGCCCTTGCCCATCTCGCCTTCGCGGTATTTGACGAAGGCCTCATCGATGAACACGTCCAGAATGCCGCTGTCGGTAAAGTCCAGCAAGGTGGTGAGCAGCGTGGCACTGGCCACCGGCTTTTCGCCACGTGCGGCCAATACTGCCAGGGCCGAGGTCAGCATGGTGCCGCCCACGCAAAAGCCCAGGGCGTTGATGGTGTCAGCGCCAGTGATGTCCTGCGTCACGCCAATCGCCTTGATGACTGCGTCTTCAATGTAGTTGTCCCAGGTCTTGTGGGCCAGCGAAGCGTCTGGGTTGCGCCAGCTCACCACAAAGGTGCGGTGGCCCTGGGCCACGGCATAGCGAATCAGCGAATTCTCGGGCTGCAGATCAAGGATGTAGAACTTGTTGATGCAAGGCGGCACCATCAGGAAAGGCTTCTCAAAGACCTTGGCGGTGAGCGGCTTGTATTCGATGAGCTGGAACAGCTCGCCCTCAAACACCACGGCGCCTTCAGTGGTGGCCACGTTCTTGCCGACTTCGAACAGGCTCTCGTCGGTCATGGAGACATGGCCTTGCTGGATGTCGTGCACCAGGTTTTGTACGCCCTTGGCAATACTCTCGCCGCGGGTGGCAATGGCTTTTTTCTGCGCTTCGGCGTTGAAGGCCAGGTAGTTGCTGGGGGCCGCTGCGGCCACCCACTGCTCGACCGCAAAGCGGATGCGGTTGCGCGTTTTGGCATCCGCCTCCACCGCATCGGCCATACCCATCAGGGTGCGGGCATTGAGCATGTAGACCGCAGCGGCATAGGCAGCCATGGGGTTTTCGTTCCAGGCCGCATCGGCAAAACGGCGGTCACCGCTCAGCTTGGGCGGCTTGAAGCCTTCGGCAAACAGGCCCAGTGCTTCCTTGGAGTAGTCCTGTTTCAAGGCCTGCATTTTTTCAGGCGCAAAATGGATCTCAGGCGTCTTGGCTTGCAGACCGGCGCCGGCCGCACCCAGGTCCATGGTCTTGAAGGATTCCAGTGCTTTGGACCAGCCTTCGGTCACGGCCTGCTGAAACTGTGCCGCCGCCTGTTGCAAGAATTCGGGGGAGTTTTGGCTCACTATGTCACCTTTGAAGTTGATCTCAGTTAGAGCGCTAGTATCTCAGCTTGTCTGCCCGTTTTTCCTTACAAAAAGATATTGGAAACCCTATGTACATCGTTCCGATTGCCTGGATTTATGTGGCCCTGATGATGAGCGTGGCCGAGGCCAGCAACAGCAATGGCACGGTTTTGGGGGCGCTGATTACATTTGTACTTTACGGACTGTTACCTGTGGCCTTGTTGCTCTACATCATGGGCACCCCCGGGCGCAAACGCCTGCTGCGCGCACGTGACGCAGAGGCGCAGGCCCAGTGGCAAGCGCAAGCCGCAGCGAACGCTGCCGCCACGCTACCGAGCCCTGAGGCAGACGCCGCCGCTTCAGGCCACGCGCCAGATGCAAGCCGCCATGCGGCCGCTGACGCCGTCGCGCCGGTGGGAGAAAAAGCGTGAGGGATTGGAGACCGTGCACCACGCTTGACTGCCGTCATTTCCGTACGTTCGTGCTATTCCCATAGCCAGCAAACGCTGGCGTGCCAGTGCCGGCAAATCGGCCAGCCATTTGCCGTTTGCAACGGGTTGAAAGCAAGCCGCCGCCTCGGTATGGCAGGCGACGAAGGCGCTGCGCACCTCGCCCCCCACTTCAAACGCCGTCGGGCCAATGCAGGGGCCTAGCCAAGCCATCAGGCCTGGCGCAGCGGTGGTGAAGGTCGCAACGGCGGCCTCCAAGATGCCTTTGCCACCCGTCCCCAGCAGACCCCGCCAACCGGCATGCGCCGCTGCCACCTGCCGGCCCTGTGCATCGCACAGCAGCACCGGCAAGCAGTCGGCCACCATCACGGTGCACGCCACTCCGGCTTGCTGGGTATAAGCACCGTCGGCAACGCGGGCGTTCGGTGTGTCAGACTGCAGCTCCACCATGCAGCTGCCATGCACCTGGTCCAGGAACACGGCCGGCACGCCCAGGCTTGCCTGCCAGCGCGCGCGGTTCTGGGCGACCGCCCCGGGCTCGTCGCCCACATGCACGCCCAGATTCAGGCTGGCATAGCGCCCGCCCGAGACGCCACCGGCGCGGCAGCTAAAGTGGGCACGCACAGAGGCCGGAGCCGGCCAGTCGGGAACCAGGCCTTCAAAATCAGGTGATTGCATGGCACAAGCATAATCTGCCACCGCAACCATTCCCTCACAACGGAGCACTTCATGATTCTTGAATTGGCAGACATTCGCATACACCCCGGTCAAAACGCAGCGTTTGATGAAGCGATTGCCCGGGGTCTGCGCGATGTCATCGCGCACACCAAGGGCTGCAAGGGTTTCAAGGTCAACAAAGGCATAGAGAGCCCCGAGCGCTATGTGCTGCAGATTTTTTGGGAAACCCTGGAGAACCACACGGTGGATTTCCGCCAGTCCGAGGCCTTTACGCAGTGGCGCGGCATCGTCGGTCCGTTTTTTGCATCCCCTCCGGTGGTGGAGCACTTCGACCTGGTGCTCAAGTCCACCGCCTGAGCCGGCTTGCCAGCGGTCTGAAAACCTTTGTGAGTCCTTGATGCACCGACCTCCGATCAAATTCTGCAAGCAATGCGGCAGCGCCGTGGTCTACCGCATTCCCGATGATGGAGATACCAAGCTGCGCGCGGTATGCCCAGCCTGCCACACCATCCACTACGAAAACCCCTTGAATGTGGTGGGTACCGTGCCCTGCTGGGGCGACAAGGTCTTGCTGTGCAAACGCAATATCGAACCGCGCTTTGGTTTGTGGACGCTGCCTGCAGGCTTCATGGAGCTGAACGAAACCACGGCCGAAGGCGCCGCCCGCGAAACCGTGGAAGAAGCGGGTGCCCAGTTTGTGATGCAGGAGCTGTTCACACTGGTGAATGTGGCGCGGGTAGGCCAGGTGCATTTGTTCTACCGGGCGCAGCTCACCAGCGACCAGTTTGACCCGGGCACGGAGACCATCGAAGCCCGGCTGTTTCTGGAGAGCGAAATTCCCTGGGAAGACCTTGCCTTTCGCACCACCCGCGTGACACTGGAACATTTTTTTGCCGATCGCAGCAAAGGCCAGTTCGGCATGCACCACATCGACGTCTGAGTCTGCACACCGACATGCTGCCCTGTTATGTGATGCTTGATCTGGAGACCACGGGCGGCAATGCGGTTCACGACCGCATCACCGAAATCGCCGCGGTGCGGATCGAGAACGGGGTAGAGACCGCGCGCTGGAGCACCCTGGTCAACCCGGGCGTGCGCATACCGCCTTTTATCCAGTCCCTCACCGGCATCAGCGACGCCATGGTGGCCAAGGCCCCGGCGTTTGAAGACGTGGCCGGCACGCTGCTGGAGCTGTTGGAAGGTGCCGTCTTCGTGGCCCACAACGTGCGCTTTGACCACAGCTTTGTGGTGAACGAGCTGGTGCGCATGGAGCGCACGCTCAAGGTCAAGACCCTGTGCACCGTGCGCCTGTCGCGCAAGCTCTATCCGCAGCACAAGGGCCATGGGCTGGACGCAATATTGCAGCGCCACGGCCTGCAGACCATGGCCCGGCACCGCGCCATGGGCGATGTGGAGGTGGTGCTGCAGTGGCTGAAAATTGCCAGCGCCGAATTGGGCGCTGCTGCCGTGCAACGCACGGCCCAGGAATTGCTGCAAGGCAGTGCCTGCATGCCGCCGCAGCTGGAAACCGCCATCTCCGATATTCCCGATACGCCCGGCGTTTACACCTTCTATGGCTCGGGCCCGTTGCCACTGTACATAGGCAAGAGTGTGACCATGCGCACGCGGGTCATGTCGCATTTCCAGGCGGCCACCAAGGTCGCACGCGAGATGCGCATACTCACCGAGATTCGCCGTGTCGAGTGGACCGAGACCGCCGGTGAGTTGGGCGCCCTGTTGCTGGAGTCTCGCCTGGTGAAAGAGCGGCAGCCGGTCTACAACCGCCAGCTGCGCCGTGAGAAGGCGCTGTGCTCCTGGCTGCTGCACGAAGACACGCAGGCCCATCCACTGCTCAAGCTGGTGCAGCTCGATGACATCGAGGCCTCCCACTGGGGGCAGCTGTATGGCACCTACCGCTCCAAGCGCCAGGCCAGCGATGCCCTGCGCTTGCTGTGCGAGGCACACGGCCTGTGCCCGCAGCTGCTCGGCTTGGAATCGGGCAAGGGCGCCTGTTTTTCTTGCCAAATCGGGCGCTGCAAGGGCGCGTGTAGCGGCGCCGAGCCGCGGGCCTTGCACCGCGCGCGCGTACAGATGGCGTTGATGCAGCAGCGCCTGCAAGCGTGGCCGCATCCTGGCAAGGTGGCCATACGCGAATACCAGGCGCAAACCGAACGCACCGACATCCATGTGTTTGATCAGTGGTGCCATCTGGCAACGGTGCACGATCTGAGTGCGCTCGAAGATGCCAGCCACACCCGCCAGCAAGCGCTGGCTTTTGATCTGGACACCTACCGTTTGCTACAAAAGCGCCTGGGCCAGATGGGCGCGCGCGACCCCAACGTATTCCTTCTGGACGCGCAGGCAACGCATGCGAGAATGTAAAAAAATGTATGAGGCGGGTATGAGACTCAAAGCTGTCACCGTAGGAATTGTTTTGGCCGTAACCGCACTGGGCAGCGGCGCGTTGACCTTGGGCCGGGCCCGCGGTGCGGCGTGGATAGGCCAAGCCCTGGAATTGACCGTTCCAGTGCAAGTAGACCCTGGCCAGACCGAGGGGGCACTCTGCGCCGAAGCCGATGTATTCCATGGTGACAGCCGGCAAGAGAGCAACCGGGTCCAGGTGAGCGTGTTGCCAACCGACCAGCCAGACGCTTTCAATTTGAAAATCAGTTCATCGGCCCTGATTGACGAGCCGGTGGTCACGGTGTACTTGCGTGCCGGTTGCAGCCAAAAGTCTTCCCGCAAATACGTGCTGCTGGCCGACTTTCCAAACGAATCGGCAGCGCCGCTAAGCCGCGCCGTCACACCCACAGCCGCAGCCCTGCCTTTGGTGACTGCGGCGGACGCAAACAGCACGGCTACGGCGCCCGCTGCGGGCGCGACAAGCAATACAGCAGCGGCAGCAGCAGCCAATGCCAAAAACTCCAAACCCAGCCTGCCCACGCCCAAAGAAGCGGCAAAGGAGCTGGCCAAGCCAACGGTCAAAACCGCCGTGGCGGAAGCGCCCAAAGCCTCCGCGCCTAAGAAGGACAGCCCGGCCAAGGTGGAAAAACCGGTAGAAGCCGCCAAGCCTGCAGCAGCCGGCAAACCGCGTTTGCGCCTGGATCCGATTGAGACCCTGAACGAGCGCGTGAAGTCGCTGGAATCCACCACCACCGCCACCACGGTGCAAGCGGACCAGGCGCGCGATGGCCAAAAAATGGAGCTGCTGCAAAGTGACCTGAAGACCCTGCTGGAGCAGGCCGTCAAAAACGAGGCCAGTCTGATGGCCATGCGTGAGCGTCTGGAAAAAGCCGAGTCGGATCGCGTGCCGGTGGCGCTGGTCTATGCCTTGGCAGCCTTGGTGCTGTTGTGCCTGGGTGCGCTGGCCTTCGTATGGAGCCGACGCAATGGCCACCCGGCTTGGGAGACGTCGTCGGGTCATGGCCAGGATACGGCGGCTCGCCAGGCGGCAGCTCCAGCCCGTCCCACTGCAGCGCAAGCCAGCAAGCAGCAGGACGTTGACGTTGATCTGATGGACCTGGATGCCGATTCCTTCGACCAGTTGATGGGGCATCCAGCGCCCAAGAAGCACTAATTCGCTGCTACGCACCGGCCTGAAAAGGCCAGCAATGAAAAAGCCTCTGAGCATTGCTGCTCAGAGGCTTATCTATTTCATATGGTCGGTGTGAAAGGATTCGAACCTTCGACCCCTTGCACCCCATGCAAGTGCGCTACCAGGCTGCGCCACACACCGATCAAGCCTCGTATTATAGCC
>JAYVNF010000451.1:0-3017 GCA_043758575.1 Rhodoferax sp. | reverse complement strand
TGTGTATCACCAGCGGCTTGTGCAGATGCCGTGCGGCGCGGATATGCACCCGAAAGCGCTCGCGCTGCCACTCCATGTCGGCAATGCTGCGCCCATTCAGGCGGAAATAGTCCAGGCCGGTTTCGCCTACGGCCACGACCTTGGGCAAAGAGCCCAGGCGTATCAACTCTTCCAGGCTGGGCTCGGTAACCCCTTCGTTGTCGGGGTGCACACCGGCGCTGGCCCAGAAGTTGGCGTATTGCGTGGCCAGTGCGTGGACCTGGGGAAACTCTTCCAGCGTGGTGCAGATGCACAGGGCGCGCGTGACCCGGGCTTCGGCCATCGCTTTGCGAATGGCATCCAGGGACTCGGTTAGCTCGGGGAAGGCAAGGTGGCAGTGGGAATCGGTAAACACTCAGGGGAACACTTAAATGGTCTGCGTGGGGCGCTCGGACGCCAGGTGGGCGCCCAGGATTTCTTCGATCTTGAGCTTCAGGGCCCGGGTCTTCTCGTCCTTGGGGAACATGATGCCCACACCCTGGGTACGTCCACCGGCGGCCTTGGCCGGTGTCACCCAGGCCACCTTGCCCGCCACCGGATAGCGCTGCATATCGTCCGGCAGGGACAGCAGCACATACATATCGTCACCCAGTTCGTAGTCGCGCGTGGTCGGAATGAACACGCCACCATCGGTGAAGGCCGGAATATAAGCTGCGTACAGCGCCGCCTTTTCCTTGATGGAAAGCTGGATGACGCTGGGCCTGGGGGTTGCGGTGGTGGAAGTAGCCATGGAGTGGAATCAGTAGACCGAGTTTAGGGCGGTTCGGGCCTGGGCCACAAGGGCTTCTTGCATCAGACCAGGGTTGAAAGGGTGATCCATGGTCTTGCGGCCATTCTTCAGGGCGGTGGCCCATTGCGAAAGGGCCGCCAGTGAGGGACCTACCCCGGCCTTGTGCGGCTTGAGCGCATAGAAGCGCGGCGTCGCATGCTGCTGGATACACAGCGCATCGTGACACAGCTTTTGCAGCGCGTCCACCAGTTCGGCAATCGGCCAATCGCGCACGAAGGCGGTCTCGCCGGCGGCCATGGCGGCGGGAAAACGCGCCCAGTCTTCGGCCTTGCGGCCACTGGCACGCAGGGCCAGCACGTCGTCGGGGCGGCCGCCCGCGGCCTGCAGGAAACTGGCCGCCTCGGCCGCCTCCAGCCCCTGGCTTTGCAACCAGTCCTGCGCTTGCTTTGGCTCTGGCCAGGCCATGGCGTGGCCCAGGCAGCGGCTGCGAATGGTGGGCAGCAACTGGTGTGACGACTCGGTGGCCAGCACAAAGCGCACTTCGCCGGGCGGTTCTTCCAGGGTTTTGAGCAGGGCGTTGGCGGTGATGGCGTTCATTTGCTCGGCCGGGTACACCAGCACCACCTTGCCGCGCCCGCGCGCGCTGGTGCGTTGGGAAAACTCGATGGCATCGCGCATGGCATCGACCCGGATCTCGCGGCTGGCCTTGCGTTTTTTGTCGTCGATATCGGCCTGCGCTTTTTCGCTCAGGGGCCAGGCCAGCTCCAGCATGGTGGTTTCGGGCATGAGTACGCACAGGTCGGCATGGGTGCGCACCTCGATGGCGTGGCAGCTGCCGCAGTGGCCGCAGGCGCCGTCGGCTGTCGCCTTCTCGCACAGCCAGGCGCTTGCCAACTCCAGCGCCAGGCGGTACTGGCCCAGACCCGAGGGGCCGTGCAACAGCCAGGCATGTCCCTGCTGGGCCAGCAGTTGGCGGGTTTGCGCGGCGATCCAGGGTGCGTTGGCGCTCATGCCAGCAGCCCCCGCGCGCGCGCGGCGCCCAGCACATCGGCCCGGACCCGCTCCGGTGCCTGATTGGCATCGATGCGGGCAAAGCGTGTCGGGTCTGCGGCACAGCGGCGGGCGTAGCCGGCCGCCACCTGCTCAAAAAAAGCCTGGGGCTGGGACTCGAACTTGTCCGGCACGCGGGTCGACACCAGGCGCGCGGCGGCCACAGCCGGCGGCAGATCAAACCAGATGGTCAACGCGGGCTGCAGCAGGGCCTGTGCAAGCCCGCCGCCCCCACCCTGCTCTGCCGCACCGCCTTGCTCTCCCCCTGCGCCTTGCTGTACCCAGTGCTCCAGGGTAGACAGCACGGTCCAATCGAATCCGCGTCCGCCGCCCTGGTAGGCAAAGGTGGCGTCACTGAAGCGGTCGCACAGGACCACCTCGCCGCGCGCCAAAGCCGGGCGTATCACCTGCACGATATGGTCGCGCCGCGCCGCAAACACCAGCAGGGCTTCGGTCATGGCGTCCATGGCCTGGTTCAGGACCAGGGTGCGCAGCTGCTCGGCCAGGGTGGTGCCGCCGGGCTCGCGCGTCAGCGTCACCGCCCTGCCCTGGGCCTGAAACGCAGCCGAGAGGCCGGCAATATGGGTGGACTTGCCGGCACCGTCTATGCCCTCAAAGCTGATAAAGGTTCCGCTCATTTCTGGTTACGCTGGTATTTGTTGACCGCCCGGTTGTGCTCGTCCAGGCTGGCACTGAACTGGCTGCTGCCGTCACCCCGGGCCACAAAGTACAGGGCCTGGGACTGCGCCGGCTGCACTGCCGCCAGCAGGGCGCCGCGCCCTGGCATGGCAATTGGCGTGGGCGGCAGGCCGCTGCGGGTATAGGTGTTGAAGGCGGTGTCGGCCAGCAAATCTGCCTTGCGCAAATTGCCATCAAACAGAGGGCCCAGACCGTAGATCACGCTGGGGTCGGTTTGCAGGCGCATGCCCAGGCGCAGGCGGTTGGAGAACACGGCGGCAATCAAAGGCCGGTCGCTGGAGCGCCCGGTTTCTTTTTCCACAATGCTGGCCAGCACCAAAGCCTGCTCGGGTGTTTGCAGGGGTGACTGCGGTGCGCGCTGGGCCCAGGCCGCCTCCAGCTTTTTGTCCATGGCGCGGGCGGCGCGCTGCAACAGGGCCAGATCGGTGCTGCCTTTGGCGTAGGTATAGGTGTCGGGGAAGAAACGGCCCTCGGCAGCAAGGCCGGGTTTGCCGATCTG
>JAYVNF010000450.1:0-3019 GCA_043758575.1 Rhodoferax sp. | reverse complement strand
CGTACACCGCCTTGCCGCCCTCGAAATGGCTGCGCAACAAAATGCCAGCTTGCTCGAACTGGGTCAGCACGCGGTACACCGTGGCCAGGCCCACATCGGAATGTTCTTCCAGCAGCACGCGGTACACATCCTCGGCCGTCATGTGGCGCTGGCGGCCACCCTGGAAGACTTCCAGGATTTTCAGGCGCGGTATGGTGGCCTTGAGCCCGGTGCTTTTGAGTTCGTCGATATTGGTCATGGTGTCTGGTGAGGTCGCGGCGCAACGGGTTCGCGCCAAGGACCCAGCCGCTACAATGGCCCGATCATATCGCCGGCCCCATACCCATGCTTGATCCCTTCCGTTTGCGTCTGACCCTGCTGCCATTGGCCCTGCTGATGCTGGGGCTGGCGGCGTGCTCCAGCACCCCTTCGTCCAAGCGCTGGCTGGATACCGTTTCCCCCTACCGCTTTGACCGGGTGCAGGGCAATGTGATCACCCGCGAGCAAGTGGCCGCACTGAAGGTCGGCATGCCGCGCGCCGTGGTGAAGGACATTCTGGGCACGCCCTTGTTGACCAGCGTGTTCCATGCCGATCGCTGGGACTATGTGTTCACCTTCCGGCGCCAGGGCGCCGAGTCACAGACGCGCCGCGTCACGCTGTTCTTCACGGGCGATGCGCTAGAGCGTTTTGAGGCCGACGAGCTGCCCACCGAAGCGGAGTTTGTGGCCACCCTCAAGTCCATGCCCACGCAGGGCAAGTTGCCACCCATGGAAGCCAGCAAGGAGAGCTTGCTGAAGTTTCCGCCGGCTACCCCAGTGGCGCCCGCAGCGCCAGCCGCTATCCGGGCGCCCTCTGACTATCCGCCGCTTGAGCCGCAGACCAAATAACATGACCCACCAAATCGCAGTGGCCGGTGCTTCCGGTCGTATGGGACAGATGCTGGTGGACGCCATCCGCGCGTCCGATGATTGCCGCCTGAGCGGCGCGCTGGATGTGGCGGCCAGCCCCGCCATTGGCCAGGATGCCGGCGCTCTGTGCGGCCAGGCCACCGGCACGCTGATCACCGCCGACTTGCGTGCAGGCCTGGCGCACAGCCAGGTGCTGATTGACTTCACGCGCCCCGAAGGCACGCTGGCGCACCTGCAGCTGTGCCGCGAACTCGGTGTGGCGATGGTGATAGGCACCACCGGTTTTACCGAGGCACAGAAAGCCGAAATCGCCGCGGCCGCCAAGGACATCGCCATCATGATGGCGCCCAATATGAGCGTGGGCGTGAACGTGACCTTGAAGCTGCTGGAGATGGCGGCCAAGGCACTGTCCACCGGCTATGACATTGAAATCATCGAGGCGCACCACCGCCACAAGGTCGATGCCCCTTCGGGCACGGCCCTGAAAATGGGCGAGGTGATTGCCGATGCCCTGGGGCGCGACCTGAAGGACTGCGCCGTCTACGCCCGTGAAGGCGTGACCGGCGAGCGCGACCCGTCCTCCATCGGTTTTGCCACCATACGTGGTGGCGACATCGTGGGTGACCATACCGTGTTGTTTGCCGGCATTGGCGAGCGCATCGAGATCAGCCACAAGTCCTCCAGCCGCGTCACCTATGCCCAGGGCGCTTTGCGCGCGGTGCGCTTTCTGGCCGGCCAAAAGCCCGGCCTGTACGACATGTTTGACGTGCTGGGTCTGAAGTGAACCTGCTGGACTTCCTGGGCAAGCGCGACGCCGTCGGCACCAGCGTGGCCCTGCTGCTGCTGGCCATGTCGGTAGGCAGTTGGGTGGTGCTGCTGTGGAAGGGCTGGCTGCTGCAGCGCGCCGGCCGCGATATGGGGCGCAGCACCCAGGCCTTCTGGCAGGCCGCTTCGCTGGACGACGGCCTGACTGTGGTGCGCGCCATGGACCGCGAGGCCCTGCTCCTGCCCCTGGTGGAGGCTGCCTTGCAGCCCACACCGCCCGGCAACCTGGGCGCTGCCGGCGAGCGCGCGCAGCAACTCACCCGGGTGCTGCGCGATGCCCTGCACGGGGTCCTGCACAAACTGCAGTCCGGCCAGGTGCTGCTGGCCACGGTCGGCTCCACTGCGCCCTTTGTCGGTCTGCTGGGCACGGTCTGGGGCATTTACCACCCACTCATGGGCATTGCCGGCGCCGGCCAGGTCAGCATCGACAAGATTTCCGGCCCGGTGGGCGAGTCCCTCATCATGACCGCCGCCGGCCTGGCCGTGGCCATTCCGGCGGTGCTGGGCTACAACATTCTGGGGCGCTTCATAGGGCGCATCGAAGCCGACCTGGAAGGCTTTGCGCGCGATCTGCGCGAGCTTCTGTTGACCACCAAGCCATGAGTTTTGGCAGATTAGAACGCACCCAGGGCGCAGCGCCCATGAGCGACATCAACATGACGCCGCTGATCGACGTGATGCTGGTGCTCTTGGTGATCTTCATCATCACCGCACCGCTGATGGTTAGCTCGGTGCAGCTGGATTTGCCCAAGGCCGCTGGCGCCAGCGCCTCCAACGCGCCCAAGTTTGTCGAGCTCAGCATAGACCGCAGCGGCCAGGTCTTTGTCCATGACGCGCCGCAAAGCAGCGCCGCCCTGGCGCAGCTGCTGACGCAAACCGCCCAGGCCAACCCGGACGCCGAGGTGCGCCTGCGCGCCGACACCGCCGTGGCCTATGGGCGGGTGGTGGAGGTCATGGGCCTGGCGCAAAAAGCCGGACTGAGCCGCATCGGTTTTGTGGCCGACGCGCCCGCCGCCGCCCGGCCCTGAGGGCCGCGTCCACAGTCCCTGGGCGCAGCGCCTAAAATCGCTGCATGCAAGACAAATACCAGCACCTAGACGTAGAAAAAGCCGCCCAAGCCCATTGGGCCCAACCCTTGTGGAATGGGCGCAATGCCTACCAGGTAGTGGAAAACGCACTGGATGCCCAGGGCCAGCCGCGCAAGAAGTTCTATGCCTGCTCCATGCTGCCCTACCCCAGCGGCAAGCTGCACATGGGCCATGTGCGCAACTACACCATCAACGACATGCTCACGCGCTACCTGCGC
>JAYVNF010000449.1:0-9415 GCA_043758575.1 Rhodoferax sp. | reverse complement strand
CCGCTGCAGGTGCCGACTGGAACAAATCGTTCTACCAAATCCTCACCAACTCGGCTGGCAAAGACGCCTGGCCTATCAGCGGTGCCACCTTCATCCTGATGCATGCCAAGCAAGACAAGCCTGCCAACGCTGCCGAAGTGCTGAAGTTCTTCAATTGGGCCTATGCCAATGGTGGCAAGACAGCAGCCGATTTGGACTACGTACCTTTGCCCACGCCCGTGATTGCCATGATCCAAAAATCATGGGGTGAGATCAAGGATACGTCTGGCAAGGCGATTGCGTTCAAGTAACTGAATCACCGAAGGGCTACCCCATGTCATCCATTCTTGCGCATGGGGAATCCCCCGGCTCTCTGATCAAAGAAGAAAAGGCGCGTGCCATGACGACTCCTCCCCCTGTGAAAAGGGCGCGTTCCGGCCCTTTCGCAGACCGAATCTTTGGCTACCTGGCCAAAGGTGCGGCGATCTTCACGCTGGGATTGCTGCTGGCGATCCTGACCTCGCTGAGCATCAGCGCCTGGCCGGCTATTTCCAAATACGGCCTGGGCTTTTTGACCAGTACGGCCTGGGACCCAGTGCAGGAGGAGTTTGGTGGCCTGGTGATGATTTACGGCACCCTGGCCACCTCCATCATCGCCTTGGTGATTGCCGTGCCGGTGAGCTTTGGCATTGCGCTGTTCTTGACGGAGTTGTCGCCGGCCTGGCTCAAGCGTCCACTTGGCACGGCCATTGAACTGCTGGCCGCCATTCCGTCCATTGTGTATGGCATGTGGGGCCTGCTGGTGTTTGGTCCGGTGCTGGCCGAATACGTGCAGCAGCCATTGCAGGCGGCCTTTGCCGGTGTGCCCTACCTGGGGGCCTTTGTGTCCGGTCCTCCGGTGGGTATCGGCATCCTGTCGGCCGGCATCATCCTGGCCATCATGATCATCCCGTTTATATCTGCGGTGATGCGCGATGTGTTTGAGGTGACGCCAGCCATGCTGAAAGAGTCAGCCTATGGGTTGGGAGCTACCACCTGGGAAGTGGTCTACAAAATCGTTTTGCCGTTTACCAAGACTGGCGTCATAGGCGGCATCATGCTGGGCCTGGGGCGCGCCATTGGCGAGACCATGGCAGTGACCTTTGTCATTGGAAATTTCAACCAATTGGATTCGCTCAGCCTGTTCCAGGCCGCCAACAGCATTACCTCGGCTCTGGCCAATGAGTTTGCCGAAGCCGGTGAGGGCCTGCACCAGGCTGCCCTGATGTACCTGGGACTGGTGCTGTTCTTCATCACCTTTGTGATTTTGTCCCTGTCCAAATTGTTGCTAGCGCAGCTGCGCAAGGGCGAAGGAGCCAAAACATGATCAGCCCTGAAGTGCAAGCCGCGCGCGCGGCCATGTTTGCCGGGCGTAAACGTGTCAACCTATTGGCGACGTCACTGGCCTTGGCCGCCATGGCGTTTGGCCTGTTCTGGTTGGCCTGGATTCTGTGGGAAACCATCCGACTGGGGATTGGTGGGCTGAACCTGGCCACCCTGACCCAGATGACCCCGGGCCCTAACGAGGAGGGTGGATTGGCCAACGCGATCTACGGCTCGCTGCTGATCGTGTTGCTGGCCACCTTTGTGGGCACGCCGGTGGGCGTGATGGCCGGCATCTACCTGGCCGAGTTCGAACCCAAGGGCTGGCTGGCCAGTGTCACGCGTTTTGTCAACGACATCCTGCTGTCTGCGCCTTCCATCGTGATTGGTCTGTTTGTGTACGCCGTGGTGGTGCACCCGGCACATTCCTTCTCTGCCATTGCCGGCGTGGTGGCGCTGGCGTTGATCGTGATTCCGGTGGTGATACGCACCACTGAGAACATGCTGCAACTGGTCCCTGCGGGCTTGCGTGAAGCCGCCTACGCACTGGGTGCGCCGAAGTGGAAGGTCATTTTGAGCATCACGCTCAAGGCCGCCCGCACCGGTGTGATTACCGGCATTTTGCTGGCGGTAGCCCGCATCTCTGGTGAAACGGCGCCCTTGCTGTTTACGGCCCTCTCCAACCAGTTCTGGACCTCCAGCCTGGGCCAGCCCATGGCCAGCCTGCCGGTGACCATCTTCAAATTTGCCATGAGCCCGTACGAAAACTGGCAGAAGCTGGCCTGGGCCGGAGTCTTCCTGATCACCTTGGCCGTGTTGACCCTGAACGTCCTGGCCCGGGTACTGACCCGCGCCAGAAGCTGACCCTTTACAGAAAAGACTTACTCCATGCCCGCCATGCCCTCTGCCCCGGAAAAGACCAAAATTGCCGTGAAGGATCTGAACTTCTTTTACGGCAAGTTCCACGCCCTCAAGGGCATCAACCTGGAGATTCCAGAGAACAAGGTGACCGCCTTTATCGGCCCCTCGGGTTGCGGCAAATCCACGCTGCTGCGCGTCTTCAACCGCATGTTTGAGTTGTATCCGGAGCAGCGTGCCGAAGGGCAAATTCTGCTGGACGGTGAAAACCTGCTCACCAGCAAGGAAGATGTGGCTCTGCTGCGCGCCAAGGTCGGCATGGTGTTCCAAAAGCCCACGCCGTTTCCCATGTCGATTTACGACAACATCGCCTTTGGCGTGAAGCTGTTCGAGAAGCTCAATGCGACCGACATGGAAGAGCGCGTGGAATGGGCGCTGCGCAAGTCGGCCCTGTGGGGCGAGGTGAAAGACAAGCTGCACCAAAGCGGCAGCAGCCTCTCGGGCGGTCAGCAGCAACGCCTGTGCATTGCGCGCGGCATTGCCATCAAGCCCGAGGTGCTGCTGCTGGACGAGCCCTGTTCGGCGCTGGACCCGATCTCCACGGCCAAAGTGGAAGAACTGATCGTGGAGTTGAAGGACGACTACACCGTGGTCATCGTCACCCACAACATGCAGCAGGCGGCGCGCTGCAGCGACTACACCGCGTATATGTACCTGGGCGACTTGATGGAGTTCGGCTCCACCGAGCAAATGTTCTTCAAACCCAGCCGCAAGGAAACCGAAGACTACATCACCGGCCGTTTCGGCTGATCACCGCCTGACTCGAGGAAAGCACCATGCCCGATAAACATTTGTCTACCCAGTTCGACAGCGAGCTCACCTCCGTCTCCAGCCAGGTGATGGAAATGGGAGGTCTGGTTGAATCCCAAATTCGCCAGGCCATTTACTCGCTGGCGCAATTCAATATGGAGGCCTCCGAACAGGTGTCCGCCAACGAAGCGCGCGTCAACGCCATGGAAATCGAGATAGACCATGCGCTCTCCAACATCATCGCGCGGCGTCAGCCTACGGCGCGCGACCTGCGCCTATTGATCGCCATCTCCAAGACCACTGCCAATCTGGAGCGGGTGGGCGACGAGGCGGAAAAGATCGCCCGCATGGTGCGCTCCATCATTCAGAGTGGCGCACCACGTTCGCTGCCTTCCCTGGAATTACGGGTGGCTGCCGATCTGGCCTCGGGCCTGTTGAACAAAGCGCTGGACGCCTTTGCCCGCCTGGATGTGACTGCGGCTGTGGCGATTCTCAAGGAAGACGACCTGATAGACCGCGAGTTCGACGGCTTTGTGCGCAAGCTGGTGACCTACATGATGGAAGACCCGCGCACGATCTCGCCCAGCCTGGACCTGCTGTTCCTGGCCAAGGCGATAGAGCGCATCGGCGACCATTCCAAAAACATTGCCGAGTTCATCATCTATGTGGTCAAGGGCGAAGACGTGCGCCATTCCACCATGGAAAAAATTGAATCCGTGGTTCGCTGAAAGACATGCCATGAGAAACATGCCCGCCGTGCTGGTAGTGGAGGATGAGCCCTCCATTGCCGAGTTGATCGCCGTGAACCTGCGGCACAACGGTTTTCGCACCACCTGGGCCATAGACAGCGCCAGTGCGCAACGCGAAATGGATGCCGCTGTGCCTGATCTGATTCTGCTGGACTGGATGCTGCCTGGCGAAAGTGGCCTGGTTCTAGCCAAGCGCTGGCGCGCCCACCCGCGTACCAAGGAAGTGCCCATCATCATGCTGACCGCACGCGGCGACGAAGCTGACCGCGTGGCCGGACTCGATGCCGGGGCCGACGACTACATTGCCAAACCCTTCTCCACCCGCGAGTTGCTGGCCCGTGTGCGCGCCGTACTGCGCCGCAAGGCACCAGAGCCTGCGGGTGAGGCCATCAGCATTGCCGGCCTGACCCTGGACCCGTCGACCTACCGTGTCACGTTTACCGACCAGGCTCTCAAGCTCGGTCCCACTGAGTTCAAGCTCCTGCAATTCTTTATGAACAGTGCCGAGCGGGTGCACAGCCGGGCGCAGCTGCTGGACAAGGTCTGGGGTGACCACGTGTACATCGAAGAGCGAACCGTGGACGTGCATGTGAAGCGCTTGCGTGAGGCGCTGGGCGTAGCTGGCACCATGGTCGAAACGGTGCGTGGCGCGGGCTACCGCCTGACCGCCAAACCAGAGCTGCCCATTGTGCAGGTGGAAAAAGCCAGCAGCTAAGGCACTACATTAGCAGTATGTTGTGGCGCCTCGTTTTGTTTCTGCTGTGCCAGGTCAGCCCTGCATTGGCAGTCTGGTTTTTTTATTCCGGCGCGGACCGGCAAACCCTTTGCCTGTTGGCCGCGCTGGCGGGCTGTTATCTATGGTTGGTGCTTGACGGCCTGCGCGGCTGGCATCTGCTGAAGTGGCTGCGTTCCGGCGATACCTCGCAAATCCCCTTGGGCAGTGGCTTTTGGGGCGAGGTGTTTGACCGGGTACGCAAACTGGTGCGCAACCGGGACCGTGTGCTGGCCGAGAGTGACAAGCGCTTGCAGGAGTTTCTTGCGGCCTTGCAGGCCTCGCCCAATGGCGTGGTGCTGCTGGACCGGGAGGGCCGCATCGAGTGGTTCAACCAGATGGCGGCCGGACATTTTGGCCTGGATGCCAACCGCGATATGTTGCAGCACCTGGGCAACCTGGTGCGCGACCCCACTTTTGCCGCCTACTTTTCTGCCAGGGACTTTCGCCACGATGTGGTGATGCCGGGGCGCAATAGTTCCAGCTCCAAACCCGTGCGGCTCTCCGTACACATGCACCCCTATGGTGAGGGCCGCAGTCTTTTGCTCTCCCATGACATCACTGTACTGGACCAGGCGGAGGCCATGCGGCGCGATTTTGTGGCCAATGTCTCGCATGAAATCCGCACCCCCCTGACGGTGCTGGCCGGCTTTGTGGAAACCCTGCAGTCCTTGCCGCTGAAGGAGCAAGAGCGCAACCGTTACCTGAGTCTGATGGAGCAGCAGGCGCAGCGCATGCAGACCTTGGTGAGCGATCTGCTGACCTTGTCCCGGCTGGAGGGCAGTCCGCCACCTCCGGCACAGGAATGGCATTCGGTTGCCGTGCTGATGGCGCAATGCGAACAGGATGCCCATGATTTATCTACGCTGCTGTGGAGTGGGCCGCAGGCGCTGTCTTTTCAGGCCGAGGCCAGCATGGAAATCGCTGGTTCGGCATCCGAGCTGCTCAGCGCCATGTTCAATTTGATAGGCAACGCCATTCGCTATTCACCGCCGAACAAGCCGATAGTGGTCTGCTGGAGCAGTTTGCCGGGTGGTGGTGCAGTCTTCAGTGTCAGAGACCAAGGGCAAGGTATCGCACAGGAACACATTCCCAGGCTGACCGAACGCTTTTACCGTGTGGACCGCAGCCGTTCGCGCGAAACCGGCGGCACCGGTCTGGGCCTGGCGATTGTGAAACATGTATCCCAGCGCCATGGTGCGGAACTCAGCATCGAGAGCACGCCCGGCAAGGGTTCGTGTTTCTCCATCAGCTTTGCAGCGCAGCGCATACGCTGGAACGCCCAGGCACTGCGCGCGCCTGAACTGCTTATCGACGCCTGAAGATCAGCACCGTTTCATTGCCATCGGCAGGGTGTCGCACCTGGGCCAGCAGGTCCCATTCGCGGCTGTCGATCGACGAAGGCACCGAAAGGTCCTGATTCGGCTCGGCTATCAACCAGGGGCATGTGGCGTGCGCCTGCATGGGCTTGAGCTGTAACTTGCCGTAGACCTGCAAAGCCGCTGTTTTGGCCGGTCCCAAACCAATGGACTCCACGCAGCCGGCTGGCTCCAGCCGCTCCAGGGTGTGGCCGACCAGGGCGTTGTAACTCTGGGTGTAGTTGAGCAGCGGCATCCACAGCGTCATCAGCAGCATCCAGCACAGCGCGGCGCCACCTGACGGCAGCACCAGGCTCTTCCAGATGGCGGCGCGGTGGCGGCCCACCCGCCATTGCACCAGCCAGGCCCAGACCAGGGTGGCACCCAGGGCCATCGCAAAGGCAAAGGCCGAGAAGTGCGGCACAAAGCCAGGGGCCAACCGCTCCACATTGGCAGCGGGCTGGCTGGGGTAACCGGTTTGCATTGCAATCCACACCACCCAGATGATGAAGCCGCAACCGGAAAAGAAAATCAAGGTGAACCAGTCAATCAGGGCTGCCACCTGGCGCTTGAGGGTGGGCAGGGCAAATGCGGCCAGTGCCGCCATGGCGGGCAGGCCCAACAGCAGCGTGCGGTCGGGCGCACCCGTAGTCAGCGTGGAGCCCAGGGTCACCACCACAAACCAAACCGGCAAAGCCAGGTGGCGGCTGATGGTTCGGCTGAACAATTGGCGCCGCCAGCGCCATACGGTCCATAGGGCCAGAGGCCAGGCGGGCCAGGTAAACCAGCCCAGCAACTGCAGTGCACCGTTCAACTCAGCCCAGCTGGCCTGGGGGATTTCAACTTTCCAGCGCCACTGGTCCAGGTGCAGGCACAGGTAGGCGCCGACCATTCCACTGCCCAGCAATAGCGCCGCCGTTTGCGCTTTGTGTGGATCTTGTTCGTCGGACTCGGCCCCCACATTGGAGTCCAGCACATGAATGAGCACGCCGCCTGCCAGAAACAGCAGGGCCAATGTGGGCGCGCCGCTCAGGCTCAAACCCATGACACCCAGCCAGGCCGACAGAATGGAGCTACGGATACGGTAGTGCAGTGTGGCTAAGGCATAGAACAGCAGACCGGAAAAGCCCAGCTGCGCCAGGGCTGGGGTGGTTTCATGCCCCAGCTGCGCCAGTCCCAGGGTGGCAATCAGCGCCAGCAAGGCACCATCTGCCATGGCGCGTGCGTAGTCCTTGGGCAGGGCCTCACCACCGAAGGCAAACGCCACAGGCTGAGCGCGCGGGCTGCGTGCCAGGTAGTAGCTTCCATACCAGGTGCTGGCCATGCCCAACGCCAACAGCAGTGCATACGGTAGGCGCGCACCGAGATCGGGCGCGAGCCAGGATGGCAGCCACTGCATAGCCCAGGCTCCCAACCAGTAGGGCAACACCGAGGGATTGTCTGGCGCCATGCCCATGAGGGTAGGGTGAAACCAGCTCGCACTGCCTTGAACCAGCTCGGCCATGAAACCCAGGCCAGTGATGTCCGCCGTCTTCCAGGCATCGCGCCCGACAAAGCCAGGCAGCAAATAGGCCAGACAGAACAACAACAGTGCGCCACGCGGCAGGCGTCGGGCCGCGGCCTGGGCAACGATGGCGGGGTTGGGTTGGTTCACGCAGTGGGCCGGGTGTAGGGTGGGCAGAAAAAAAGCAGCGCGGACAACCGGGCTGCTTTTTTAAGGGGTCTCAGGCCAAAACCTGATTCCATATTACTTCGCTGCGGTCTTGCCGAAACGGTTGCGGAACTTCTCAACACGGCCACCCATGTTGTCCACGGATTTTTGTGTGCCGGTGTAGAAAGGATGGGACTCGCTGGTGGTATCCAGCTTGTACAAAGGCAGCTCGCGGCCGTCTTCCATCTTGATCATTTCCTTGGTGTTGGCGCAAGAACGAGTCACAAACTTGAAGTTGTTGGACATGTCCTGGAAACACACTTCACGGTAATTGGGGTGAATGCCGTCTTTCATATCTTCTCCATCAGTTGCGCTAGCCGCCCCGGCCTATTCCGGGGTACTTGTCGCGTAAAGCTTTAAATTATAACCTAGCCGTCGATCAGCCGCCCCGACGCATCATGTCGAAGAACTCGGAGTTCGTTTTCGTGGCGCGCATTTGCTTCAATACCATCTCCATCGCCTCGACCTCGTCCATGTTGTACAGGAACTGGCGCAGGATGCGGGTCTTCTGCAGGATCTCGGGTTGCAGCAGCAACTCTTCACGGCGTGTGCCGCTGCGGTTGAGCTGGATGGACGGGAACACGCGCTTTTCATAGAGACGGCGGTCCAGGTGGATTTCCGAGTTGCCCGTGCCCTTGAACTCTTCAAAAATCACTTCGTCCATGCGGCTGCCGGTGTCTACCAAGGCGGTTGCGATGATGGTCAGCGAGCCGCCTTCTTCCACATTGCGGGCCGCACCCAGGAAGCGCTTGGGGCGCTGCAGGGCGTTGGAATCCACACCGCCGGTCAGCACCTTGCCAGAGGAGGGCACCACGTTGTTGTAGGCGCGCGCCAGACGGGTGATCGAGTCCAGCAGGATGACCACGTCTTTTTTCAGCTCGACCAGGCGCTTGGCGCGCTCGATCACCATTTCGGCCACGTGCACGTGGCGGGCAGCGGGCTCGTCAAAAGTGGAGGCAATCACCTCACCCTTGACGGTGCGCTGCATTTCGGTCACTTCTTCGGGGCGCTCGTCGATCAGCAGCACCATCAGGTAGCTGTCGGGGTAATTGGCCGATATGGCGTGCGCAATGTGCTGCATCATCACCGTCTTGCCGCTCTTGGGCTGGGCCACGATCAGGGCGCGCTGGCCCTTGCCGATGGGGGCAATGATGTCGATCACGCGTCCGGTGATGTTCTCTTCGCCCTTGATGTCCTGCTCCAGACGCATTTGCGACTTGGGAAACAACGGCGTCAAGTTTTCGAACATGACCTTGTGCTTGTTGCTCTCTGGCAGGTCGCCGTTGACCTTGTCGAGCTTGTTCAGGGCAAAGTAGCGCTCGCCATCCTTGGGGGTACGCACTTCGCCTTCGATCATGTCGCCGGTGTGCAGATTGAAGCGACGCACCTGACTAGGGCTGATGTAGATGTCGTCGGTGCTGGCGGTGTAGCTGGTGTCGGGGCTGCGCAGGAAACCAAAACCGTCGGGCAGGATTTCCAGCACGCCATCGGCAATGATTTGCTCGCCGGTGCGGGCACGCTTTTTGATGATGGCGAACATCAGCTCCTGCTTGCGCATGCGGCCGGTGTTTTCGATCTCAAGCTCTTCAGCCTGCTTCAGGACTTCGGACACGTGCAGTGCCTTGAGTTCGTTTAAATGCATGGATGGGGTCCCGTAGGATGGGTTAACCGAAAGGTCGGAAGAAAACCGGAAAAAATACGAATCAGGGGAATAAGGGGAGAGGCAAGAAAGGATTGCTCGGGCCTCTGCGTTCTACGCCTGTGTGAGGCGTCTGACCTTAAGGGGTGCAGTGAACTGGGCTGATTATGACAGGAA
>JAYVNF010000448.1:0-3045 GCA_043758575.1 Rhodoferax sp. | reverse complement strand
CGCCGCTTCATCCGTAGCGGTGTCGGTGTCGGCCGTGGTGGTGTGGGACGGCATGGTGTGGGCGGATCCTGCGGCTACTGTTGTTGCTACGGCTATTGAAACGCCACTTCGGCAAAGCTGCGCAGCTTGCGGCTGTGCAGCTGGTCCACACCCTGGGCGCGCAGCAATTCCAAGGCGCGGATGCCGATGCGCAGGTGCTGGTCCACGCGTTCGCGGTAGAAGTGGTTGGCCATGCCGGGCAGCTTGATCTCGCCGTGCAGCGGCTTGTCGCTGACACACAGCAAGGTGCCATAGGGCACGCGAAAGCGAAAGCCGTTGGCGGCAATGGTGGCGCTTTCCATGTCCAGGGCGACGGCGCGGCTCTGGCTGAAGCGGCGCTCGGCCTGGTTGTCGGGCAGCAGCTCCCAGTTGCGGTTGTCGGTGCTGGCCACGGTGCCGGTGCGCATGATGCTTTTGAGTGCGGCGCCCTGGATTTGTGTGACATCGGCCACGGCCTGCTCCAGTGCCACCTGGATTTCGGCCAGGGCCGGAATCGGCACCCACAGGGGCAGCTCTTCGTCCAGCACATGGTCCTCGCGCACATAGCCGTGGGCCAGCACGTAGTCGCCCAGTTGCTGGGTGTTGCGCAGGCCGGCACAGTGGCCCAGCATGATCCAGGCGTGCGGCCTGAGCACGGCAATGTGGTCGGTGATGTTCTTGGCATTGGCCGGGCCGACACCGATGTTGACCATGGTGATGCCGGCACTGTCGCTGCGCACCAGGTGGTAGCCCGGCATTTGCGGCAGGCGCGGCGGCTCTTTGCCCAGGGCGTCCACCGGCTGTGCGGCCAGGCCGACGCGCCGGGTGATGACATTGCCAGGCTCGACAAAGGCGCAGTACTCGCTGTTCGGGTCGGCCATGGCGGCGCGGCCCAGGGCGATGAACTCGTCAATGTAGAACTGGTAGTTGGTGAACAGCACAAAGTTCTGGAAGTGCTCGGGGCCTGTGCCGGTGTAGTGGCGCAGGCGGTGCAGCGAGTAGTCCACGCGCGGGGCGGTAAACAGCGCCAGCGGCAGGGCGTCGCCGGGCTTGGGCACGTAGGTGCCGTTGGCAATGCCGTCGTCCATGGCGGCCAGGTCGGGCAGGTCGAACACATCGCGCATCAGGGCGCGGCGCTGGGCAGACATATTGCCCTCCACATGGTCGTGCTCGGCAAACGAAAAGTGCACGGGAATGGGCTGCGAGCTGGTGCAGACCTCCAGCTCCACGCCGTGGTTTTCCAGCAGCAGGCGGAACTGCTCCAGGTAGTAGCTGTGGTAGAGGTCGGGGCGCGTCAGCGTGGTCTCGAAGCGCCCGGGCCCGGCCACAAAGCCAAAGCTCAGGCGGGCCACATCGGCCGTGCTGGCGCGCGAGACGGTGGCGGTGTGGATGCGCACCATGGGGTAGCAGGCGCGCACATGGTCGGCAATGTCGTCGCCGGCCACAAAGCGCTGCATGGCGCTGCGCAGGTGGGCAATGCTGCCGTCGTAAATCTGGTTGACCTGGGCCAGTGCTTGCGCGGCGTCGGTAAAGCTTTGGGGGGCGATGAAGGGGGGGCGTATGGGCATGGGCTTATTGTGCCTGTGGCCGGTGACCGCTGGGTTACCACGCGCTGCCTTGGGCCTGCCCTGCCCTGCTCAGTGTCTGCGCAGCACCTGCAGGGCGGCGGCAGCCACCCGCAGCGTGAGCGCGGTGGACGCGCCCAGGTACTCGCCGTCCGCGGCCAGGGGCAGGGCTTGTGGCGATGCGATCTCCAGGGTCTGGAAGCGCCGGGTCTGCACGCGCGGGTGGCTCAGGTGGCGGGCTAGCAGCAAGCGCGGCAACATGGCCAGGGTTTGCGGGGCGTTGAATGTTCCGGCAATCAGCAGGTCCAGCGCGCCATCGTTGATGCGCGCCTGGGGCACGGCCGGCATCCCGCTGCCATAGGTGGGTGTGTTCAGGGTGGAGGCAAACAAGGTGGGGCCGCTGTGCAGCAGTTCGCCATCGAACCGGACCTGCATCTGCCAGGTTTGCAGGGCGGACAGCTCGCGCACCGTGGCCAGCAGGTAGCGCGGCAGGCCGCGCAGCCAGCGCGGGCCCTGCAGCGCGCGCAAGCCCACTGCAGAGTCAAAGCCCACGGTCAGGCTGGAGAGGAAGGGGCGTTGCAGCGTGGACGTGTGCAGCCAGCCCACGTCCATGGGCTGGGGTGCGGCGCTGCTGGCGAACTGCAGTGCGTCTTGCCAGGACAGGCCAAACACACCCAGGGCACGCGCCACATCGTTGCCACTGCCTTGGGGAACCAGCGCCAGACACAGGGCCTGGTCCAGCAGGGCCGGCAGCAGCTGGTTGACGGTGCCGTCGCCACCGACCAGGGCCACCGTGTCACCACGGGGCAGGCTGCGCAGCCAGTGCAGCGCCTCGGGCACGGTGCCGGCCAGGTACAGCGCGCCGGGGTCACTGCGTGCTGCGGCCCAGGCTTTGAGGGCGGGCACCAGACGGGCGGCACGGCCGCCACCGGCCTGGGGGTTGATCAACAAATGTATTTTTGCCATGTGGGCGCAGTACACCAGAGCTGGGGCCGGACTGTCAAAGCCTGGCAGAAGGGCCACAGTGCGAGGGGCACAGTGCGGCGCCATGGGTTAGAGTGGCGGCACCTTTATCAAGATGCCGGAGCGCATAGGTGCAAGACCCCACCAAGCCATCCAAACCCGAAGTCGGTTTCCCCACGCTGAGCTGGGAAGAAGAGGACCTGGATACCCGGCCCATGCCGCTGCATGAGCGCCCGCTGCAGGCGCGGGTGGACGTGGAGATGGCCCTGATTGCGCAGTACCACGTGCGCATTGCCCTGGCCGTAGAGAGCTTCTGGGGCCATCGCGACTGTGTGGACTACATCCAGGGCCTGGTGCTCAGCGGCTACAAGGAAGGCGAGAAGCGCATGGGTTTCAAGCCGGAGGTGGTGAGCGCCTTGATGACCCTGGTGGAGTTGCACAAAAAACAGTTTGGCGCGCAGGGCAAGCCTTAGCCTGGCCTGCGCCGCCGATCCAGCCG
>JAYVNF010000447.1:0-9502 GCA_043758575.1 Rhodoferax sp. | reverse complement strand
CCAGCAGGGTTTGCAGGCCCAGTAGTTCAATCGCTGCATCCAGTGTGATGGCCTGCGGCAGGTTGTGCGTCACCTTGCCCGCACGGCGCAGCCCGTATTCCAGATTGGCCCGTACATCCAGGTGCGCAAACAGGCTGGCCTCCTGGAACACATAGCCCAGTTGCCGCTGCCAGGTCGGCACAAACAGGCCGCGCACATCGTCCTGCCACACCGTAGTCCCCACGCTGATGCGCGCCGAAGGCGCACGTTCCAGGCCGGCCACGCAGCGCAAGAGCGTGGTCTTGCCCGAGCCCGAGGGGCCGAACAAGACGGTGATGGATTTCTCCGCCAGTGCCAGGTCCACGTCCAGCGTGAAGTCGGGCCGCGCCAGTTGCAGTCGGATGCGGATAGCGCTGTCTGGCATGGCGCTCACGGCATCACACCTGCATTGCGGCGCTTCAGCAGCCCCAGGGCCAGCAGCACGGCAAAGGCAAACAGCACCATGGCGCCGGCCAGCCAGTGCGCCTGCGCGTACTCCATGGCCTCTACATGGCCGTAGATCTGGGTCGAGACCACGCGGGTTTGGCCGGGGATGTTGCCGCCTATCATCAGCACCACGCCAAACTCGCCCACGGTGTGGGCAAAGCTGAGGATGGCGGCGGTGATGAAACCGGGCTTGGCCAGCGGCAGCGCCACCGTGAAAAAGGCGTCCAGCGGGCTGGCGCGCAGGCTGGCCGCCACTTCCATGGGGCGCGGGCCTATGGCCTCAAAGGCGTGCTGTATCGGCTGCACCGCAAACGGCAGCGAGTAAATCACCGAGCCCAGCAGCAGGCCGGTAAACGTGAAGGGCAAAGTGCCCAGGCCCAGCGCCTGTGTCAGCTGACCGCCCACACCATGCGGCCCCAAGGTCAGCAGCAAATAAAAGCCCAGCACCGTGGGCGGCAGCACCAGGGGCAGTGCCACCACCGCACTCAGCGGCGCGCGCCAGCGTGAGGTGGTGTGGGCCAGCCACCAGGCCAGTGGCGTGGCGACCAGCAGCAAGAGCAGGGTGGTCATGCTGGCCAGGCGCAGGGTGAGGCCTATGGCCTGGAGATCGTCTGCGCTGAACATCATGGGGGCATTCTAAGCAGCGCCCACGTGCAAACCAGGCGCTGCCGATAATGGCTGATGTCCAAGACCACTCTCTCCATGCTCGATCTGGTTGCCGTGCGCGAGGGCGGCAGTGTCGGTCAGGCGATTGGCATTGCCCTGCAGACCGCGCAGCATGCAGAAAGCCTGGGCTTCACCCGCTACTGGCTGGCAGAGCACCACAACATGCCGGGCCTGGCCTGCTCCTCCACCGCCGTGCTGGTGGTCCACATTGCCGGCGGCACCCAGCGCATACGCGTGGGCTCGGGCGGCATCATGCTGCCCAACCATGCGCCGCTGGTGGTGGCCGAGGCCTTTGGCACGCTCGAAGCCCTGTACCCCGGGCGCATTGATCTGGGCCTGGGCCGCGCGCCCGGCACCGACCAGCAGACCATGCGCGCCCTGCGCCGCAACCGGCCCGAGACCGAGGAAGACTTTCCGCGCGAGGTGGCCGAACTGCAGCAACTGCTGGGCGCACCGCAGCCGGGTCAGCGCGTGACGGCCTCGCCCGGCGCCAACTCCCACGTGCCGATCTGGCTGCTGGGCAGCAGCCTGTTTTCGGCGCAGCTGGCGGCCCAGCGCGGCCTGCCCTATGCCTTTGCCTCGCACTTTGCGCCGCGCATGCTGCTGCAGGCCATAGAGCTGTACCGCAGCACCTTTGTGCCGTCGGCCACCTTGGCCAAGCCGCGTGTGGTGGTGGGCGTGCCGCTGGTGGCCGCCGCCACGGATGCCGAGGCGCAGTTCCTGGCCAGCAGCATTTACCAGCGCGTCTCGGGCATCGTGCGCGGTGAGCGCCGCGCCCTGCAGCCGCCGGTGAGCAACTACCTGGAGACGCGCGATGGGCAGGAGCGCGCGGCAATAGCCGACTTCCTGGCCATGGCCGTGATCGGTGGGCCGGCCACGGTGGCAGAGCAGCTGAAGAACATCATCGAACTGACCCAGGCCGATGAGCTGATGTTGGTGTGTGATGTGTTCGATACGGCGCTGCGTCTGCGTGCCCTGGATATTGCCGCAGCGGCCATGCCCGGCTAGGCCCAGCCGTACCGAAAAATGCCACGGCCATGGCCCTTGTCGGACCCACGTAAGCCAGGGTCGCAGCACCACGGCCCGACTAACAAACACCCCCCTAAACTGTGCCCATGCCCGGTTGTGAGACCGGGCCATGTGCAGGTTTCGGAGATCACTCCGGTTAAATGGGAATTCGGTGCAATACCGAAACTGCCCCCGCAACGGTAAGCGCAGAAAAGCGGCGTTCAAACAAGCCACTGGGCCATCCGCCCGGGAAGGTAAACGCCTACGGCACACCAGAGGATGACCGGTGCCGTGCGCCAGTCCGGAAACCAGCCCGCGCGTGCACTGATGCAGGACTACGGTGGGTGGTCGCGCGGTCGCAACGCCGGTGCTTCTACGCCGTGTTGTGCCAGCGCCTGTCCCCTGTAGTTCAGTCCCGATTTTTGACCTGAACGCAAAGGACCTGTTGTGAATCCACAAGCCTCCCACTCTGCACACAGCCGCATGGCCCATCTGTTGGCCACGCGCAAACCTACCTACAGCCTGCCGCAGCCCTTTTATGGCGATGCTGATTTCCACCAGCTCGACCTGGAGCAGATCTGGCACCGCAACTGGCTCTTCGCCGGCCCCGAGTGCGCCGTGCCGGCTGCCGGCAACTGGTTCACCATGGACGTGGGAACCACCTCGCTGGTGATCGTGCGCGCCGCCGACGGCGTGGTGCGCGCCTTCTACAACACCTGCCGCCACCGCGGCTCCAAGGTCTGCATAGGTGAGGAGGGCAAGGCCGCCAAGCTGGTTTGCTCCTACCACCAGTGGACCTATGAGCTCGATGGCCGCCTGCTGTTTGCGCGCGAGATGGGGCCGGACTTCAAGGCCGCCGATTTCTCGCTGAAATCAGCGCACTGCCGCAGCGTGGGCGGTTATGTCTATGTGTGCCTAGCCGATGAGGCGCCGGACTTCGATGCCTTCTCGCAGATGGTGGAGCCCTACATGCTGCCGCACGACCTGAAGAACGCCAAGGTCGCCTGCAGCAGCACGCTGGTGGAGCAGGCCAACTGGAAGCTGGTCATAGAGAACAACCGCGAGTGCTACCACTGCACCGGCGCCCATCCCGAGCTTCTGCGCACGCTCTCCGAATACGACAGCACCGACGACCCGCGCATGCCGCCCGCTTTTGCCACGCGCATACGCGCCAAGGCCGCCGAGTGGGATGCCGAAGGCCTGCCGCACCTCTCGCAGAATTCACCCGACAAACGCTTTCGCGTGGTGCGTCTGCCGCTGGCCAATGGCGAGTCCATGACCATGGACGGCAAGCCTGCGGTCAAGCAACTGTTGGGCAATTTGCAGAGCAAGGACCTGGGCTCGGTACGCATGCTCAGCCTGCCCAATTCCTGGAACCATTTGCAGTCCGACCACGCACTGGCCTTTCGCGTGCTGCCCCTGGGGCCGCAGCTCACGCAAGTCACCACCTGGTGGCTGGTCAACAAAGACGCGCAAGAGGGCGTGGACTACAACACGGAAGAGATGATGCAGGTCTGGGCCGCCACCAACGACCAGGACCGCATCCTGGCCGAGAACAACCAGGCCGGCATCAACAACAAGGCCTACGAACCCGGCCCCTACTCGCCCACCATCGAATTCGGCGTGCAGAACTTCATTGACTGGTACACCGGCCAGATGGCCGAGATGGAGCCAGCGCAGCAAGGCCTGAGCGGCGGCGTGATTCCCATCCACCGCGCCGCGGCATAAGGAAGACGCCGTATGAACGCCATCCTCAAACCGCTGGAGCCACGCTCCGAAATCAAGGCCTGGGACAGCGACTCCGAACGCCTGGAATGCACCATGGTGCTGGCCGACAGCCCGGACGTGAAAACCTTTTGCTTCCAGACCGAACACCCGTCCTGGTTTCGCTTTGATGCAGGCCAGTTCATTACCCTGCAGGTGGAGATCGAGGGCGTGGTGCACACGCGCTGCTACACGCTCTCCAGCAGCCCCTCGCGCCCGGTCTGTCTGACCATCACCGTCAAGGCCGAGCCCGGCGGCAAAGTCTCCAACTGGCTGCACCAGCACCTGAAGGTGGGTGACCATGTGCAGGCGCGCGGGCCTTCGGGCATCTTCAGTGTGCAGCGCAACCCGGCGTCCAAATACCTGTTCCTGGCCGGCGGCGTGGGCATCACGCCGCTGATGTCCATGACGCGCTGGCTGTTCGATCTGGGGCGCCATACCGATGTGTGTTTTGTGCAGTGCGCACGCACCCCGGCCGACCTCTTGTTTCGCAGCGAGTTGGAGGCCATCAGCGCACGCGTCTCCGAATTCCGTGTGGCCCTGGTCTGCGAGCGGCCCAATCCCTTTGGTGCCTGGACCGGTTACAGCGGGCGCATCAACCAGCTGATGCTCGAACTCATAGCCCCGGATTACTTTGAGCGCGAGATTTTCTGCTGCGGCCCCGAGCCCTACATGAAGGCCGTGCGCGGCGTGCTGCAGGCCGCCGGCTTTGACATGCAGCGCTACCACGAAGAAAGCTTCCAGGTGCCGGTGCATGTGGATGCGGAGACGCGCCTGCACGACGATGAAAAGGTTGACGCGACCCAGACTTCCGTGGTGCGCTTTGCCGCCTCCGGGCGCGAGATGGCCTGCAGCGGCACCCAGACCGTGCTGGATGTCGCGCGCGAGGCCGGCCTCTCGATTCCCAGCGCCTGCCTGTTCGGCGTCTGCGGTACCTGCAAGGTGAAGAAGCTCGAAGGCGAGGTGCACATGCTGCAAAACGGCGGCATCACCGACGAGGACATTGCAGCTGGCTGGCTGCTGGCTTGCTGCTCACGCCCGCAGGGCAATCTGGTGCTGGACTGCTAGGGCGCGCTGTGCGCCTGCGCCACGCTGTGTGGCGCTTTTTCAGGCACAGCCCCTACACCCTGCCAGCAGTGCGGGAACTTGAAAGTTCGCGGATCGCTTGCTACAAACAAGAGGACAGCAACATGGGACGGTGGTGAACACCACCGCATGTTTGGCCATTGCCAATCCCTCAGGTCCGACCAGGGGCGCTCGCCGCACAGTCTCACGCATGCACAGCACCACCCCGGCGGACCGCAAGGAGTTTGGGGAGCGCTAGGTCTGGCGATTCCTGGACGGAGGTACTGTTGCCATTGCAGGAGTGCCATTGACTTCAACCACTGAGAAGGAGTGACCATGAGGAAAATGACCGCATCCATATTGTCGGCGAGTATGTTGTTGGCATCCACGGCCGCCCTGGCGGCCGACGAGATGAACAAGAACGCCATGGGCAAAGACGTGCCCAAGGAATGCATCAAAAAGGATGCTGCAGGCAAAGACCAGGTGGACAAGGACTGCGTGAAAAAACAGGCCGACAAAGCGGGCGCAGCCAAAGAGGGTATGAAGAAGGAGCCGGCTCCAATGGCTGCGCCGACTTCACCGCCACCGGCCTACTAGCCCGCTAAGCCGCTAACTCCAATACAAACAGACAAGCCCGGCGCCTAAGGTGCCGGGCTTTTTTGCAGCAGCTGCGCCTTCAACGCCAGCAAACGCTCCCTGCGCGAGAGCGCAATCTGGGCACAGGCATCGATGATGCCGCCCAGCATGTCCTGCGGCAGGCCGGCCAGGAAGGCGCGCGGCGTCAGATCGCCCTGGACCATGCGTCTGGACTGTTCCAGGGCGCGGGAGCAGCCCTCGGGCTTCAGGCAGCGGTACATATAGGCCGTGAGCGGCGACTGGGTGAGGTCGTTGCGGGAGCACTCGGGCCGGCCGGCCTCCAGCAGTTGCAGCAGCCGGGCATCCAGTTCCTCACCGTGGGGGGCGGCGGGCAGGCAATCCTCGATGCGCTGTGCGGGTCTCTGGGCACTGCGGATATCCCCCAAAAACATGGACACCGGCCCGTTGCCACCGGTCTCCAGCGCCAGCGCTTCTACCAGGGTGATGGCGGCAATCTTGAGGCGCAAAAACACCGAGGCAAAGCCGATGTTGGCGCCGGCTGCAATCGCCATGCGCTGCAGCAGCCGCGGTTCGGGGGTGGCACCATAGTGGTGGAACACGCGTGCGGCCACCAGGCCTTCCAGAAAGCCCTGCATGCGCGTGAGCGCCTCGCGGTACTCCTGCAAGGTGTAGACGCCCACGGCCGCCAGCGGCACATTCGACTCTTCGATCAGCAACCAGGTGTCGGCAACAAAGCGGCCTGGATCGGTTTCGGCAAAACCATCCACATCGCGGTTGGCCACTGTGACGGCGTCATGCATGACCGCCTGCACAAAGGCCTCCAGCGCGCCGCTCTCCTGCAGGCCCAGGCGCGCACGCCCCTGTGCGCGCACGCGCTCGGCCAGCAGCATGGTGCTGTCGCGGCCGTCGGGCTGCAAGGGGCGAAACGGCACCGTGGCTTCGATGCTGGCCAGCACAGCCATCAGATCGGGCAGGCGCAAAAAGGGCTGCAACAACCGCGCCGCTACGGTTGCACTCAAAAACTCGTTCATGCCCAAAAAGCGCGGCAAGACCTGGCCCTGCACAAAGCCAAACAGGTCCAGGCAGAGCTGCAGGGCGTGGTCGTCTGCGCCGGGCTTGAGCAGCACCAGGTCCTGGCCTTGCAGGCTGACCACCGGTGTTACCAGATCGGCCAGGCGCGGCGCAAAACCGTTGTCCAGCTGGTAATACACCACGTCATGGAACACGGCGGCCAGCACCTGGCGGGCGGCCAGCCCCTCGCACACATACAGCGCGTGCTCGGAAACGTGGTAGCGCCGTCTGGGGTTTTCCATGGCGCTGTGCACCAGCACCGCCATGTGCTCCACCTGCTCCATGGGCACCGGCGCATCCAGGTCCGCAAAGGCGTTGCACAGGTGCTGGACAAAGCGGTTGATGTTCGCAATCGTCATGCTGCTGGGGTGGGTGAAGGTGGATGCGTGCCCTGTTTTGGGGATGGTATCGTATGCGGCCCCGCTTGAGCTTAATGCCCTTGTCGAAAGGCTTTGTCCATGGAGATTCAGCCCGCACCGCGCTGGGCCTGGCTGCTGGCCCTGCTGCCACTGGCGCTGGGCTTGTTGCTGGTGCTGCCCGAAAGCCGGCTGCAGCAAAGCCTGCGCAACCAGCAGTTCGACCAGTTCTAGCGCTGGCACCCGCGCCCCTACACCGGCGTGCCGGTGCGCATTGTGGACATCGATGAGGCCAGCCTGCAGCGCCTGGACCAGTGGGCCTGGCCACGCACCCGCCTGGCCACCTTGCTGGACCGGTTGAGCGCCGCCGGGGCGGCGGCCGTGGCCTTTGACGTGGTGTTTGCAGAGCCCGACCGCACCGCGCCACAGGCCGCGGCTGCGCTGTGGCAGCTGCAAGGCGCGCAAGGTGTGCAGCTGTTGGCGCTGCCCGACCATGACCAGGTATTTGTCCGCAGCCTGGGCCAGACCCCTTCCGTGCTCGGTTTTGCGCTGGCGCAGCAGCCGGTGCAGAACAGGCCACCCGAACCGAGCGCCCGGCCCGGCCTGCCGCTGCAAAAATCCCGCTTTGTCGAGGTCGGCTCTGCACCCACACGCTGGCTGCACCGCTTCGATGCGGCCGTGGCCGCACTGCCCATGTTGCAGCAGTCAGCCCGGGGCAACGGCGCCTTGAGCTTCGTGCCGGACGCCGACGGCGTGGTGCGCCGCGTGCCGCTGGTCCTGCTGCTGGGGGACATGCCGGTGGCCAGCCTGGTGACGGAGACCTTGCGCGTGGCCCAGGGCGCCACCAACGTGCTGCTCGACAGCGCTGGCGCGGACGGCGGCCTGGCCGCTTTGCGCATAGGCCCGTTGAACTTGCCCACCACGACCGAGGGCGAAATGTGGCTGCACTACAGCACGGCGCAGGCCGCACGCACGCTGCCGGCCTGGCAGCTGCTGGCGCAAGAAGGTTTGGCAGAAGGGGCACAGGCGGGCGGGGCGTTGGCCGCCCCGGCACCTGCCGCGCAGCTGGCCGGTGCCATCGTGTTGGTGGGCAGTTCGGCCCAGGGCCTGATGGACCTGCGCTTCAGTCCCATGGGTGTGTTGCCCGGTGTCGAGGTGCATGCCCAGGCGCTGGAGCAGGTGCTGGGAGGTCAGTTCTTGCAACGTCCGGCCTGGGCGCGCGGGCTCGAGGCGGTGTTGCTGGTGCTGGGCGGTCTGCTGGTCAGTGCGCCGGCGTGCGCTGGTGGCCGCCGCCGCCAGCCTGGGTCTGCTGGGTGCGCAGGCGGCTGCGGCCTGGGGGGCCTTTGTGGCCCAGGGCCTGCTGCTGGACGCGGTCACACCGGCCCTGGGCTGGCTGCTGTGCTACGGCTTGTGCAGCCTGTGGCAGCACCGCCAGCGCGAGCACCAGCAGCGCTGGATCCAGCAGGCTTTTGCGCGCTATGTGTCACCCAACCGGGTGGCCTATTTGCTGGCCCATCCGCAGGCCATGGCGCTGGGTGGCCAGCGCCAGCAGTGCAGCTTTGTGTTCACCGATCTGGCGAACTTCACGCCCCTGCTGGAGGGCATGGATCCGGCCCAGGCGGTGGGCCTGCTCAACGCCTACCTGGACCCGATGGTGGCGATTGCCTTTCGCCACGAGGGCACGCTGGACCGCATTGTGGGCGACGCCCTGGCCATCATGTTTTCGGCCCCGGTGGCGCAAAGCGACCACGCCCAGCGCGCCCTGGCCTGCGCGCTAGAGATGGATGCCTTTGCCAGCGCCTATGCGGCCGGCCTGCAGCAACAGGGCACGGCCTTTGGCCAGACCCGCATCGGCGTGCACAGCGGCGAGGTGATTGTGGGCAACTTTGGTGGCCGCACCCTGTTTGACTACCGCGCCCTGGGCGACCCGGTGAACACGGCGGCGCGGCTGGAGCGCGTCAACAAGCAGCTGGGCACGCGCATCTGTATGTCGCAGGCGATCCGCGCGGCCAACCCGCAGCAGGCGGTGCGCCCGGTCGGGCGGCTGCTGTTGCAGGGCAAAAGCGAGGCGCTGGCGGTGTTCGAGCCGGTGACCCCGCAAGACGCTGCGCGTGCGCCGCTGCCCGCCTACCTGGCGGCCTACACCGCCTTGCAGCGAGACGATGCGCAGGCATTGGCGCTGTTCCAGGGCCTGGCCCACAGCTTCCCCCATGACCCGCTGGTGCGCCTGCACTGCGCGCGTTTGCAGGCCGGTGAGCGCGGTGAGTGCATGGTGATGCGGGACAAATAAGCGGCGCACTACGCGGCGAGAAGCGTGGGGGCGACTAACGCACCGTGACCTCCACCCGCCGGTTGCGCGCTTCGGACCGGTCGTTCGGTGTGGCCACCAGCGGCGCACGTTTGCCCTGCGATGCGACGGTCAGCAAGTCCACCTGCAAGCCCCGGCTTTTCAGCGCATCGGCCACGGCCTGGGCGCGTTGCAGGGCCAGGCCCTGGTTGCGCTCGGCGCT
>JAYVNF010000446.1:0-9519 GCA_043758575.1 Rhodoferax sp. | reverse complement strand
CCAGCCACGACCTGCGCCAGCCGGCCCATGCACTGGGCCTGTTTGTGGCCCGGCTCAAGCAGTTGCCCAGTGACCCGCAAACCCGTGAACTGGTGGCCGGTGTGGACGCCTCGGTGCTGGCCTTGCAGGACATGCTGGACGCCTTCTTTGACTACTCGCGGCTGGACTCGCAGCTCACCCACGCGCACATGCGCAGTTTTGCCCTCAACAGCGTCTTCGACAAATTGCGCACCAGCTTCTCTGACACGGCGCGCTACAAGGGCCTGCGCCTGCGCATACGCCCCACGCCAGTCTGGGTGCACAGCGACCCGGTGCTGCTGCACCGGGTGCTGCTCAACCTGCTGAGCAACGCCGTGCAGCACACCCACAGCGGCAGCGTGCTGCTGGTCTGCCGGCCGGGCGCCGCGCCGGGCCAGGTGCGCATCCAGGTGCGCGACAGCGGCATCGGCATCGCGCACGAGCACCAGCAAAAAGTCTTCGAAGAGTTCTACCAGGTGGAAAACCCGGAGCGCGACCGCAACAAGGGACTGGGCCTGGGCCTGAGCATTGTCGAGCGCTCCTGCAAGCTGCTGGACCATCCCATCGTGCTGCGCTCGGCCCTGGGTCGTGGCAGCACCTTCACCCTGCGCCTGCCGCACGGTCCGGCCGAAGCGGCCGTCCTGCCGCAAGGGCTGCCCGAAAGTGCGGCCGCGCACGACATACGCGGCATGCGCGTGCTGTTGATCGAGGACGATGAACTGGGCCGCGCCGCCCTCAAGGGCCTGCTGCAGAGTTGGGGTTGCAACGTGATCGAAGCCAGCACCACGCAAACCGCGCTGCAACTCTGGAACCCGGCGCGCCTGCCCGACTTCATCCTAACGGACTACCGCCTGCGGGGCACGCAAAACGGCGTGGACACGGTGCACCTGCTGCGTGAAATGGCCGGCCATGAGATTGCCGCTTGCGTCATCAGCGGCGATACCGATGCCGCCCTGAAGCAGCGCATCACCCTGGCCGGTTTGTTGCTGCTGCAAAAGCCGGTGAAACCGGCCAAGCTGCGCAGCGTCTTGCGCCATGCCTGGAACGCCAGCCAGGGGGAAGTGGCGGCGCGGGTCGGTTGAGGTTTCAGCTGCCTGGCAGGGCAGCCGGCAAGACCAGGCTGAGGGTGCAACCCCCATCCACCACGCCCACGGCCTGCGCCTGGCCACCCATGCGTTCCAGCAGCTTGCGCGTCAGCGCCAGGCCCATGCCTATGCCGGGGAACTGCTTGGTGGTGTGCAGGCGCGAAAACGGCTTGAACAGCTTGGCCTGCAGCGCCGGGTTGAAGCCGGCGCCGTTGTCCTGTATTTGCAGGCTGACCCAGAGCGCGCCGTGTGCGCCAGCGGCTTGTGTTGGCGCCGGGTCAGTGCGGATGTGTGCCGACACGCTGATCTGTTGCAGTTCATGGTGTGCCGTGAATTTCACCGCATTACCCAGCCCGTGCAACAGGGCAGCGCGCAGCAGCGCGGCATCGGCCAGCACCAGCGGCAAGTCGGATTGCACCTGCCAATCGATGCGGCGCACCGGGTGTTGCTGCTGCAGCTCGGCTGCAGCAGCGTTCACCAGATCCTGCAGGGGCAGGGGCTCCAGGCGCACGGCCACCGTGCCCAGGCGGGAGAGCTCCATCAGCCCATCCATCAGCACGCCCATGTGGCGGGCCGAGTCGGCGATGGTGTGCACAAAGCCCAGAGCCTCCGCCGGCAGCAAGGGCCCGGCGTCTTCCTGCACCAGCTGCGCATAGCTCAGGATGTGGCGCAGGCTGGCGCGCAAATCGTGCGACACCGTGTAGCTGAAGTCCTGCATCTCGGTGCGCAGGGCGGCCAGCTCGGCTTCGAGTGCGGCGATGCGCTGCTGTTCAGGGTTCATGGGGCTGCTAAATTGCCTCAGCCTTCAGGCTTTCTTCTTCTGTGGACGCGACCAGTTGGCAATTGATATTTGCCGCCCACGCGCCACGCTCAAAGCGCCGGCCGGTGTGTCCTTGGTCAGCGTCGAGCCTCCGCCCACGGTGCCACCGGCACCCAGGGTCAGTGGGGCGATCAGCACGCAGTTGCTGCCCACATGCACATCGGCCTCAATCACCGTGCGGTGCTTGTTGGCGCCATCGTAATTGGCGGTGATGCTGCCAGCGCCAAAGTTGACGCGCTCGCCCACCGTGGCATCGCCCAGATAGGCCAGGTGGTTGGCCTTGGCGCCATGCGCCAAGGTGGAGTTTTTGACCTCCACAAAGTTGCCGATATGCACCTCAGCGCCCAGGCGCGCACCCGGGCGCAGCCGGGCAAACGGGCCAATCAGGGAGCCCGCACCCACGCTCACCCCCAGCTTTTCGCCGTCGATGTGGGTGAAGGGGTGGATCACCGCACCGGCCTCGATCACGGCATTGGCAATCACGCAGTTGGCGCCTATGCGCACGCCTTGGCCCAGGTTGACCTGGCCTTCAAAAACGCAGTTCACATCAATGCTTACGTCATGTGCGCACGACAGGTCGCCGCGTACATCCAGGCGCGCCGGGTCGGCCAGGCGCACGCCTTCTTCCATCAGGCGGTGCGCCACGCCCAGTTGGTAGGCGCGCTCCAGTTGGGCCAGCTGCACCGGGCTGTTGACGCCGGCCACCTGCACCGCATCGGTGATCTTGTGCGCCACCACCGCCTCGCCGTCGGCCACGGCAAAGCGCACGATGTCAGTCAGGTAGTACTCGCCCTGGGCGTTCAGGTTGTCCAGGCGCGCCAGCCAGCGCTTGAGCGACGCGGCGGGCAGGGCCATGATGCCGCTGTAGACCTCGTGGAGCTGGCGCTGAGCAGGTGTGGCGTCCTTGTGCTCGAGGATGGCGGTGACAGCGCCATCGGCCGCGCGCACGATGCGGCCATAGCCGGTCGGGTCGGGCATCTCCAGGGTCAGCAAGGCCAGCTGGCTGCCGCCGCTGGCAGCAATCAAATGAAACAAGGTGTCGGCCTGGGTCAGCGGCACATCGCCCGACAAGACCACCACCACGCCGTCATCAGCCAGATGCGGCAGCGCTTGCTGCACGGCATGGCCGGTGCCCAGCTGCGGCTCCTGGCGGGCAAATTCCATAGCGTAGCCGGCGTCGGTGTTGGCCTTGCAGGCCGCTTCCACTTCGGCAGCACCGTGGCCGGTAATCACCACCGCCTTGCGCGCCTGTAGGCTGGCCGCCGTGTCCAGCACATGCTGCAACAGGGCCCGCCCGCCCAGGCGGTGCAGCACCTTGGGTAGCTGGCTTTTCATGCGCGTGCCCTTGCCGGCAGCCATGACGATGACGTCGATTGCTGGGGCGCTCATACCGGCCACACCACGCCGTAGTCGTTGAGGATGGCGTCCAGCGGCACGTCGTGCGGCTCGGGCTCGAAGTCGGGCAGAAAGCCCATGCCAAAGCCCAGACCCACCGAGAACGGCTTGGGGCTCAGGCTGGAGAGCATGCGGTCGTAAAAGCCTCCGCCGTAGCCCAGCCGGTAGCCACCGGGCCCATAGCCCACGCAGGGCGCAAACAGCAGGGTGGGGGTGATGACCTCGGTGTCCTTGGGCTTGGGAATGCCGTAGGCGTCTTCTTCCATGGGGCAGCCCGGGTACCAGGCGTGGAAGGTCATGGTGTGGGTTTCCTTGTTCACCACCGGCAGGCCGATGCGCCGGGGCTGCGGCTGGTCCAGCAGCTCGCCGTCTTCCTTCCAGCGGTGCAGGGCGGGTAGGGGGTCGAACTCGCCCTTGATCGGCCAGTAGGCGCCGATCACGATGTCGGGTCGGCCCACCAACCAGATGCGCATCACGCGCTGCAACAGGTCGGCCCGCGCCTGGCGGTCGGGCAACTGGTTGCGTTGTTCAATCAAGGCCGCCCTAAGCGCCTTCTTTTCCTGTGCCAGCTCTGAGTTGTCCATAATGCCCACATGCAGTTTTCAGCCATTTTGACATCCTTAACGCTCGCCTTTGCCGCGATCGTGTTCCCCGCCTCCATCGCCCATGCCCAAGGGCGTGACAACAGCCACTTTGATGCCGTCATTGCCGACATGGCGCAGGCCTACAAGGTGCGTGACCGCAAGCGCCTCACCAGCCTGCTGCCCCAGGTGCGCGGCTATGTGCTGGAGCCCTGGGCCGCCTACTGGGAGCTCTCGGCGCGTCTGGATGAGGCCAGCAACTCCGAGGTGCAGGATTTCTTTGCCCGCTATGCCGGCAGCTACCAGGAAGACAAGCTGCGCAGCGAGTGGCTTTTGCAACTGGGGCGCAACCGCGACTGGGCCGCCTTCAACCGCGAATTCCCCAACTACCGCATGAGCGACGACAAGTCCTTGCGCTGCTACGGCCTGCTCACCGAGCACCTGGCCAGCGCTGCCAATGTCAATGCCGCCGTCATGCAGACCTGGCTGGCACAAAAAGACGCTGACGAAGGTTGTGCCGCAGCCGCCGAACAGCTGGTCAAGGACCACAGCATGATGGCCGCTGAAGTCTGGCCGCGGGCCCGTCTGGGCCTGGAGAACGACCGCCTGCGCGTGGCCACGCAGGCCGTGGGCATTTTGAACGACAGCTGGGCCAAAACGCTAGGCGCGATCTACCTCAACCCCGCCAAGTACCTGAACGACAAGCTCACCGCGCTGCGCCCGCAAACGCGCGAGCTGGTGTCGCTGGCCATCATCCGCCTGGCCTACCTGGAGCCCGCTGACGCCGTTACCGAGCTCAACCATCTGCGCTGGAAGGCCCAGCTCACGCAGGAAGAGCGCAGCTGGATCTGGGGCGTGATTGGCAAGCGCGCGGCCATGAAACTGTCCAACGACGCTGTCGGCTACTTTGCCCAAGGTCAGTTCAGCCAGATGCACGAAGACCACCTGGCCTGGGCGGTGCGCGCGGCCCTGCGTGTGGGCAACTGGAAAATGGTGCAAGACGCCATTGCCGCCATGCCGCCCGCCGTGGCGGCCGAGCCGGTCTGGGCCTACTGGCATGCGCGGGCCCTGCTGGTGCGCGCCGATACCGAAGGTGCGCGGGCCGAGGCCCTGAGCCTGCTGCAGTCCATCGCCGGCGTGCGCGGTTTTTATGAGCAATTGGCGCTGGAAGAACTGGGTCAGCGCATCAGCGTGCCGCCTGTGCCCGAGCCCCTGACCATAGAAGAGCGCGAGACGGCCCGCAGCAACCCTGGCCTGACCCGCGCCCTGTATGCCATCCAGCTCGGTCTGCGCGCCGAGGGCGTGCGCGAGTGGAACTACAGCACCAATCTGCATGTGCGTGGTGGCCTGGACGACCGGGGCCTGCTGGCGGCGGCCGAGCTGGCCTGCCGTGCCGAGGTCTGGGACCGCTGCATCAACACCAGCGAACGCACCCGGGGCGTGATGGATTTCGAGCAGCGCTTTCCCATGCCCTTCAAGAGCGCGGTGCTGGCGCGCAGCGCCAAAATCGGCATGGACCCGGCCTATGTCTACGGCCTGATCCGCCAGGAAAGCCGCTTCATCATGGACGCCAAGTCCGGCGTGGGCGCCTCCGGCCTGATGCAGGTCATGCCCGCCACGGCCAAATGGACCGCCAAGAAAATCGGCCTGAACGACTTCCAGCCCCAGCAGATCACCGAGCGCGACACCAATATCGCCATCGGCACCGGTTACCTCAAGTTGCTGCTGGACTCGTTTGGTGGCTCCATGCCCCTGGCCGCAGCCGCCTACAACGCCGGCCCGGGCCGCCCGCGCGCCTGGCGCGGCAGCACCGGCGCGCCGGTGCTGGAGGCCGCCATCTGGGCCGAGAACGTGCCCTTTGGCGAGACCCGCGACTACGTCAAAAAAGTGCTCTCCAACACCACCAACTACGCCGCCCTGATCAGCGGCCAGCCGCAGTCGCTCAAGGCCCGCCTTGGGCAGGTGGGGCCGCTGGACGCCAGCACGCCCGACACCAGCACCGAGCTGCCCTGAAGTCTGGTTTAGCATGGCGGTTTTGAAGGAAGGCACCATGCTCAAGCTCTTTGTCGGCAACAAAAATTATTCCTCCTGGTCCATGCGCCCCTGGGTGTTGCTGCGCCAGGCCGGCATTGGCTTTGACGAAGTGCTGGTGCGCTTTGACTCCTTCGATGCCGACTCCGCTTTCAAGCAAACCCTGGCCGGTCTGACCCCCACGGCCAAGGTGCCGGTGCTGCTGGATGGCGAGCTGGCAATCTGGGACACGCTGGCGATTGCCGAGTACGTGGCCGAGCGCTTCCCCGAGAAAAAGCTCTGGCCCCAGGACAGCGCAACGCGCGCCCGCGCCCGCAGCATTTGCGCCGAGATGCACAGCGGCTTTACCGGCCTGCGCAGCCACTGCCCCATGAACATCGAGGCCAGGCTGCCCGAGGTCGGTGACCTGGTCTGGCGTGACCAGCCCGGCGTGCGCAGCGATGTGACGCGCCTGGTGCAGATGTGGAGCGCTTTGCTGCAGGAGCATGGCGGCCCCATGCTGTTTGGCGACTTCAGCATTGCCGATGCCTATTTCGCGCCCATTTGCATGCGCTTCAACAGCTACGCCCTGCCGCTGCCCCAGCTGGTGGCCGACTATGTGCAGCGCGTCACCGCCTTGCCAGGAGTAGCGGCCTGGATCGCGGACGCGCTGGCCGAAAAAGACTTTTTGGATTTCGAAGAGCCCTATCGTCTCTCGCGTTGAAATGAAAATCTACCTGGTTGGCGGTGCCGTGCGCGATGCCCTGATGGGCCTGCCCATGCAGGACCACGACTGGGTGGTGGTGGGCAGCACGCCCGAGGCCTTGCGGGCGTTGGGCTACACCCAGGTCGGGCGCGACTTTCCGGTGTTTCTGCATCCCCAGAGCCACGAGGAATACGCCCTGGCGCGCACCGAACGCAAGACCGCGCCAGGCTACACCGGCTTTGCCGTGCACGCCGACCCCAACGTCACCCTGGAAGAGGACCTGGCGCGGCGCGACCTGACCATCAACGCTATGGCCCTGCCGCTGGAATGCCTGCGGACACAGGCAACTGGGGACGCTCGCTTCGACGCTCCCTTTGACAGCCGGGACCTGATCGACCCCTTCCAGGGCCAGGCCGACCTGGCTGCCAAGCGCCTGCGCCACGTCACACCCGCCTTTCGCGAAGACCCGGTGCGCATCCTGCGCCTGGCCCGCTTTGCCGCGCGCTTTGCCGGTTTTGAAGTGGCAAACGACACCCAGGCTCTGGTGCACCAGATGGTGCAGGCCGGAGAGGTCGATCACCTGGTGGCCGAGCGGGTCTGGCAGGAACTCTCCAAGGGCCTGCTGGAGGAAAAACCCTCGCGCATGTTCGAAGTGCTGCGCGACAGCCACGCCCTGGCCCGCCTGCTGCCCGAGCTGGAGCGCCTGTGGGGCGTGCCGCAAAGGGCCGAATACCACCCCGAGGTCGACACCGGCGTGCACGTGATGCTGGTGCTGGACATGGCCGCGCGCCTGCAAGCCAGCCTGGCGGTGCGCTTTGCCTGCCTGGTGCACGACCTGGGCAAGGGCACCACGCCGCAGGACGTGCTGCCGCGCCACATCGGCCACGAAGGCCGCAGCGTCAAGCTGCTGCAGGCGGTGTGCAAACGCCTGCGCGTGCCGCAGGACTGCACCGAGCTGGCCGAGGTGGTGGCGCGTGAACACGGCAACATCCACCGCTCGGCCGAGCTGGGGCCTGAGGCCCTGCTGCGCCTCTTGGAGCGCTGCGATGCCATCCGCAAACCGGCCCGCATGGCCGAGGTGCTGTTGGCCTGCGAATGCGATGCGCGTGGCCGCACCGGTTTTGAAGACAGTGCTTACCCGCAAAGAGCGCGCCTTCAGCAGGCGCTGGAAAAAGTGCTGGCCGTGGCCACGGCGCCGATTGCAGCGGCCGCGCAGCAGCGCGGCGCCAGCGGCCTGCAAATCGGCGTAGCGGTGCGCCAGGCCCGTCTGGCGGCACTGGCTTTACCAGCGTACTAGCGTTTCCCCTAATGTCTGGCGCAGCAGAATGCAGTGATACTTGGTTTTCTGTCCGAACTAAATCGTGCCGTGCACGCTTGGCAGGTCAGGAAGTCCATTCAATACAGGTGCCCATACCGGGCTTTTTTTCTGGAGACAAGTATGAAATTTAAACGTCAACTGACCGCATTGGCATTTGCCATGGCTGCAGGTTCTTCCTTTGCGCAACTGGTGGTCGGCGTGAGCTACGACGCCTTCCAGGAAGAACGCTGGAAGACTGACGAAGCCGCCATCAAGGCCGAGCTGGCCAAGTCGGGCGCCCAGTACATCATGTCGGACGCCGGCACCTCCGCTGAAAAGCAGCTCTCTGACATCGACGGCCTGATCGCCAAGGGTGCCAAGGTCCTGATCATTCTGGCCAAGGACAAAGACGCCATCATGCCTGCCGTCAACAAGGCCGCCCAGCTGAAGATCCCCGTGATCGCCTATGACCGCCTGTTCGAAGCGCCCAGCGTGACCTACATCACGTTTGACAACAAGGAAGTTGGCCGCATGACCGCACGCGCCATCCTGGCTGTCAAGCCCAAGGGCAACTTCGCCATCGTCAAGGGTGACCCAGGTGATGCCAACGCCAACTTCCTGCGCGAAGGCCAGGGCGAAGTGCTGGCTGCTGCCATCAAGAGCGGCGACGTGAAGATCGTCGGCGAAGAGTACACCGCAGGCTGGAATCCCCAGAATGCCCAGAAGAACATGGAACAGATCCTGACCAAGAACGGCAACAAGGTTGACGCCGTGATCTGCCAGAACGACGGCATGGCCGGTGGCGTTGTTGCCGCTTTGACCGCCAAGGGTCTGCAAGGTATTCCCGTGTCCGGCCAGGACGGTGACCATGCTGCGCTGAACCGCGTGGCCCTGGGTACCCAAACCGTGTCGGTCTGGAAGAACTCCGCCGACCTGGGCACCGCTGCTGCCAAGGCTGCTGTGGAACTGGGCGCTGGCAAGCCCGTCGTCGGTGCTGGTGACTGGGCCGGTGGCGCCAAGAAGGTGACCATGAAGTCCATCTTCCTGAAGCCCATCCCCGTGACCGTGGCCAATCTGGACGTGGTCCTGAAGGCCGGTTACATCAAGAAAGACGCGCTCTGCAAGGGCGTGGACACAGCCAAGGTTGCTGCCTGCAAATAAGCCGCTTTTTTAAGTCGGTTTAGTCCAGCACCGCGGGCCGGGGCCCTAGCCTTGCGCCCGCGGTGTCATTTTGGATTCCAGTTTTTGTCACGTTTGGAGTAGTCAATGAATCAAGCATTACAGAACTTGAAGCATTCGGCGGTCGATTGGCGCATGGTGCTGATGGCCGGGGTGCTGGTAGTCATCAGCGTCGTTTTCAATGTGTTGTCGGGCGGCATCTTTTTCTCTGCCGAAAACCTCTACAACATCGCACAGCAGACCGCGGTCGTGGGCATTTTGGCCACCATCATGGTGCTGATCATCGTGGCCCGCCATATCGACCTTTCGGTCGGCTCGGTCATGGGTTTTGTCGGCGTACTGATCGCCTTTCTGATGTACACCATGAACTGGAACTGGCCGGCCGCTTGCCTGGCCGGTCTGGCAGCGGCGATAGCCGTGGCCATGTA
>JAYVNF010000445.1:0-26434 GCA_043758575.1 Rhodoferax sp. | reverse complement strand
CCATGGAAGGGACCTGCTGCGCTTTCCTCTGTGCTGGACTATGCAGGCAAAATTTCCTACGGAATCTACCTGTGGCACCTTCCCGTCATACTCATGCTGCTAGCCTTCGGAGGCGCCCCCGGCTTCACCTTTCTGCTGGAGACTTTCTTTGCCACTGTGCTTCTTGCGAGCCTGTCGTACCATCTATGGGAAGGCCCCTGGGTTCGCTACTTTCGACACAAGGAACAGATCGAGGTCTGCGCTATGACTCCATATTTCCATGCAAAATAAGCAGTTCTATGCCTTTACGAGTGCAGCCTGCAACTACCTGCCAAAGGTGCGCTTGCTTGCACGCTCCTTAAAGCGTTTCCATCCTGAAATTCGCCTGGTGCTGGCCCTTTCCGATCGGGCTCTTGGCGTTGAACTGCTGCAAAACGAATCCTGGGATGAGATCGTTCCCATAGATTCCCTGCCCATTCCTGCGCGCGACAAGTGGGCGTTTACGCATGACATCGTTGAGCTCTCTACTGCCATCAAGCCCTTTGTTCTGCAACAACTTTTGGAGCGTCCAGACTGTGCCGGGGTTTTTTATTTTGATCCGGATATGGTTTTGTTCTCGCGGTTGGATGACTTGTTTGGCTTGCTCGCCAGTTCGGATATTTTGCTGACGCCCCACCAAACCCAACCGGAAACCGGCCTGGCCAAGATTATTGACAATGAGATTTGCAGCCTCAAACATGGCACGTATAACCTCGGCTTTATCGGCGTAGCTCCGACGACCAACGGTATCAATTTTGCGAAATGGTGGTCCGACAGAATCTATCACTTCTGTCGCGATGACATTCCCAATGGATTGTTTACCGATCAGCGCTGGATCGATCTGGTTCCTGCCATGTTTGACATGGTCAGGATCGTACGCTCCTCCCGTTTCAATGTAGCGCCCTGGAACCTTACGACCCGAAGTTTTTCGGGTGGGTTTGAGGATGGATTTTTTGTGGACGCTGAGCCCCTCGGGTTTTACCATTTCACCGGGTTCGACAGTGGCGCCCATAAAATCATGGTTGGAAAATATTCGCCGGGAAACCGGAGCCTGAACACTCTGATTGACTGGTATCAAACGGAGACCGTTAAAACCAAATCCGATCCACTGTCTTCCCTGCCTTGGGCGTTCGGTCAGTTTTCTAATGGCGCCCCGATTCAGCGTGCACACCGCCTCATCTACAGAAGCCGACCAGATTTACAAGCACTTTTTCCCGACCCGTTTATCACCTCCACCACGGCAAGCTACTTTCTCTGGTGCCAGTCAAATGGCAAAAAGGAATACCGCGATTTGCTTCCCGTGCAGAAGAGGAGTGCAGACTGGTCGCGCATCAAAGGGCCGCTCTTTACCTCATTGGCCACAGAAGAACCCAGCTCGGTAGCCCTGGGGGATCGACTGAAATTGGCAGTGAAGGACCCGGAACAAGCCCGTTTGTTATTCAGGCAGGTACTCAGAGTTATTGGACGCGAAGGTTACCCAGGTTTCAAACGGCGCGTGCTGGCATTTTTTCGCGAAAAATAGCCGCAAACTTGGCATCCGACGCTATTTGATGTGGGGCACCCCATAGGCACAGAGCAGGTATATTTTGTGGTGACGCCAACGCATGGTGGAAAGATAGGTTTTCCAGTCAACCGCTTTTTTACTTTGAAGCGTCTTTCGTAGAGCGCCCAATGCCGGCGCCTGTCGCCATAGCGCCAACAGGCTGTTTGCATATATTTCGATAAAGATTTTTCTGTCCCATTTCACGACGGAAAAAACCAGTCCCTCCACCAGCAATGCCAGGACGTGCAAGGGAAACATCAGTTGGAACAAGGGGAACGGAAAGCTTGCCACCATCACAAAGGTTTTGTTGCGCTCCGATAGCTGCCGCCTGCGCACGGTGGTGGCAAGCTGCTTGCCCACCACCTTGCCCCCGCCAAAACTCTTGCCCTGCCAATGCCGGTAGCCCGACACATCCAGCGCCCGCACGGCATGGCCGGCCAATCGGGCGCGGCAGCACAGGTACATGTCCTCGGCGATGGAGCCGAACCACTCCGGAAAGCCTTCGAGTTCCTGCCACAGGTCTTTGGGAATCCACAGGCAGGCGCCAATGACCATGGCCACGTCACTGCGCCCCGGGTCTAGATTGGGTACCGGATTGAAAAAGGGATCCAGCAGGCAGCCACGGTCCACCAGGGTGCCGCTGGCGGCGTCAAACTGGGGCAAGGTCAGGATGGCACTCCTGCCGATTTCCTGCAAGCGCTGCGCCTCGCTCACAAACGCCTGCAAGGCATCCGGGAACAGCGCGGCATCGTTGTTGAGCAGCAGCAGGTAGCGGCCCCGCGCCCGCTCTGCCATGCGGTTGTTGGCGACGCAAAAACCAACATTGGTCTGGCTCGCGATCAGCTGCACTTGAGGGTAGTGCGTACGGATGTGGGCCACCGAAGCGTCGCTGGATGCATCGTCGTGCACCACTATTTCCACACTGATGCCACCAAACTGTTCCCGGATCGAGCGCAAGCAATCGTCGATCACGTCCATGCCGTTGAAGTTGGCAATGCAGATCGAGACCAAAGGCGCCTGGGCGCTCATGGGTTTTGCAACGCGGCCCAGCAGCGCGCGATGCCCGTCGGCAGATCGACCTCCGGCTGCCAGCCCAGCAGGCTGCCCAGCCGCGTCTGGTCCAGCACCACGCTGCGCACATCCTGGCCCCGAGCCGGGCGGTAGCTGGCCGGCAACACCAGACCGCAGGTTTGCTCTACCAGGGCCTTCACCTGGTTGATGCTGTGTCCCACGCCGCTGCCTAGGTTGTAGGTGCCAGAGTCGCGCGGCAGTTGCACCAGGCGCAGGGTGGCTTCGACCAGGTCGTCAATGAAAATATAGTCGCGCACCGTCTCGCCATCGCCCCAGACCTCCAGTGCCGTGCCCAGCCTGACATGTTCGAGCAGGGTGCGCACCAGGCCAAAGCCCTGGCGCATGGGCTGGCCCGGCCCATAGGCGTTGGACGGACGCACAATGCTCACGGCCAGGCCGCGCGCCCGGGCAGCCTGGCAGAAGGCCTCCTGGGCCGCCTTGCCGGCGCCGTAAAATGACAGCGGGGCGATGGCACTGTCTTCACCCACGGGAATGTGTGCCGGGTTGCCATAGACGGTGCCGCCAGACGAGAAGTAAATCAGATGCATCAGCGGGTAAGTTTGCAGCAGTTCCAGCAGCCGCAGGGTGAGCGCAATGTTGGCCGACTCCAGCCCCGGGTTGCGTGCCGAAGAACCGGGTGTGCTCACCGACGCCAGATGCAGCACCGTACCGCACAGCGGCAGCCAGTCCTCCAGATTGCCCCGGTTGTGGCGCCCCACCACGTACACGGTCTCGCCCTCCAGGCGCAGGCGCTGCGCCAGGGCACTGCCAATGAATCCCTCGCCGCCCAGTAGCAACACCGCCCGGCGCGTCATGTGCGCGGCTCCAGCAGGGTTTGGTAGGCCTGCACATAGCGGCGGGCACAGTCGTCCCAGCTGCCCAGGCTGTCTTTGATCCACCGGCGCGAGGCCGTGCCTATCGCCAGGTTGTTGGCTGGCCGCTCCAGCCATTGAAGCCCCTGGGCAAAGCCTTCGGCCGAAGTGCACAGCCAGCCGGTCTGGCGGTGCTGAAGCAGGTTGCGGTGGGCTGGCAAGTCGGAGGCGAGCACCGGCAGGCCTGCGGCCATAGCCTCCAGCATGACCTGCGGTCGACCCTCGTCATGCTGGCTCAGCGTGACCAGGCCACAGGCCTTGGGAAACCATTGCAGCAGCTCGCCCGGATGGGTGGGGCCGTGGTAGTGCACCCAAGTGGGCAGACCCATCTGCTCCTGCATGGGTCCAAACAGATGCAGCTGGCGCTGGGGCCCAAACAGCCCCTGGCCGTGGCTGAACAGCGTGCCAATTTTTGCCTTGGTGAGACGCGTCACGGCCAACCAGTGCTGTGGCGCGTCCATCTCCGGCGCACGCGCCAGGCCAAACCAGGCCGCGTCCACGCCAAAGGCGATGGGCAGCACCTGCGCCACATCGCCAAAGGCGGCCTCCAGGGCTGGGCGCATCCACTCGGCATTGGGTGCCAGGATCGCGCGGCGCTGCTTGAGCACCGCGCGCAGCAGCAACTTCATGCCGGGCAGCTTTAGCAACGCAAAGTCGGTGCCCAACACCGTGATCAGGGCCGGGGTGCGCGTGCCCCACAAAGGCAAGGCGTTTTGCAGCCAGTTGACGTGAATCACATCCGCAGCCTTGGTGTCGTGGGTGGCCTGAACACGGTAGGCCCGGCGCAGGCGCAGCAGCAGCGCCGCAACCGTGGGCAGGGCCAGGACCTTGCGTGTCCGCAGCACATGCGCCATGCCACCCTGCTCGGCCAATTGGTTCAGCCACTGCGCATCGCCGGAAGTGGCGGCATCCCGGATGCTGACAGGTACTACCCCGGGCGGTGCCCACAGCGCCAGTTGTACATCCGCTTGGCGCGCCAGGGACTCGGCCAGGTTGGCAATAAAGCGCCCTCTCCAGTCCTGCGGACTCTGCGGGTAGGAGGTGCTGCTCATCAGGACCTGCATGGGCTATTCCTGCACGTCCTGGGTATCTATGTCCTTGTAATGCAGCGCCGATATCTGCTCGGATACGACGCCGATCAAGAAGGTGAAGATGGCCGAGATGAACAGCAGCGCGCTCATATTGGTGAAGCGCCCGGAGCTCAAATAGGTGAAGAGGTAGTAGCCCAGACCCGTCACAAAAAAAGTGCCGCTGATGGGCAGAAACAGTTTTTGCGGTGAAAACAGCGTGCCGATCTTGATGATGATGAGCAAGAAGCGCACGCCATCGCGCATCGGGCTGATATGGCTGCGTCCACTGTTTCTGCGCGGCGAATGGATGGGCACATAGCCCACGCTGTAGCCGGCCCGAAAGAAACTCATGGTGATGGTGGTGGGATAGGAAAAGCCGTTGGGCAGCAGGTACAGAAACTGGCGGAACTTGGACGCGCGCACCACCCGAAAACCAGAGGTCAGGTCGGCAATGGGCTGCATCACCATCCAGCTGGCAAAGCGGCTGAACACATCGTTGGCCACGGCCCGGTGCAGGCCGGCTTGCGAGCCGGTCTGGCGGGCCCCCACCACCATGTCAAAGCCGGAGTCGAAAGCGGCGAGCAAGCGCGCGATGTCCTCGGCCTGGTGCTGGCCGTCGGCATCCATGAAGACCAGGATGTCACCACGGGCGGCCCGCGCGCCGGACTTGATGGCTGCACCATTGCCTTTGGAGTAGGGGTGGGTGATGACCTTCACCGCATGCTGGGCGCACACGGCCAAGGTGTCATCCGAAGAGCCGTCATTGACGACGATGATCTCGGCAAATACCGTTTGCTGGCACAACAGCGGCAGCAGCTTGTCCAGGCCCTGGGCTTCATTGCGGGCCGGAATGACAAGAGATAGGGAGTACATGGAATTCATCAGCTTTCTACCGGGACTCTATGCTGTTTTGCAGCTCCAGATTTGAAATTTCTTTTTCGTGCGCGTGATGTGAATCGAGCTGGCGCAACAATTCAATTTGAAGCTGCGCCGCTTGCGCATCATGCATGGCAATCAGGATGGTGGCGATCCACATTTGGTGTTCAATATCGCCGCTCAACGCTATGGCCTGGCGTGCGGAAAGCAAGGCGCGTGGGTAGTCGTGCGCGACATGGGTCAGGTAGAAAGTTTGTGCGGAGTAGATCAATGCCTTGTCCCGCCCCTGCAACTTTGCATTGTCCAGTGCGGCACCCAGCAGACTTTCGTACTGGAGCGCGTTGACCGGGCAATGGGCATGGCCGATGCAAAGGGCCAGATCAACCAGCCTGTCATTCGCGTTGGCCAATACAGTGCCCTGTTGCAGCCCTTGTCTTAAGGCCTCTACATCACCTGCAGCCACTGGTTTCTGAAAGGTTTGGTCCAGCTTCAGGATGCCGAAAAGCGCGCTGACGCTGTTCTTGTCCAACATCAGTGCCTGCTCGTAGGCGGACCGCGCATGGGCATAGCTGCTCTCATTGATCAGCGGGTTCAACGACAGTCGGCCCGCATAAAAATCGCCTTTTGACACATTGGCGCGAATGGATTCTGGATGGTGCCTGGTTTCTGCTTCCCACAATGCCTCCGGGCTGGACCACTCCGCTACACGCGACTGCGTGACCAGCACCAACAGCAGCACAAACAAGGCCGCACCACCACGTCGCCAAACCCGGGTTTGCGCAGCGGTCGTGGGATCCAGCAGCCCGTGGAACAGCACCAGCAACACGCCCAAGCTGGGCAGGTAGTTGCGGTGTTCGTGTACCAGCTCCAGGGGAATCACCGTCGACTCCATGCTGTGCCCGACCAGAAAGAAGGCGATACCAAAGGCCAGCAGCGGATGGACCTTGCGTATGGCAACGCACATCACAGCCAGGGCGATCAGTCCTAGCAGCGCGATTGCCGTGCTGACGGGTTGCAGGAGGCTTGTGGAAATTGGGAAGTCATCATGGAAAAGCCCCATCGAGGCGATATCGGGCAATACGGTTTGTTGCGCATACAACCAGACGACGCGCGATTCGGTCATGAGCCGCTCGGCCAGGCTGAAATCCCGCCGGCTGTAGGCGTTCAGAAACCAGTCCGTGTGGGTAGCAAACAAGAACAGGCCCAGGAACAAGGGCAGCCACACCAGCACTGCAAAATAGATTGTCAGAAAACGGCGCTGCGAACCGCCCAGCACCGCACGCCGAAACAAAAATACCTCCATGAGCAAGACATAGACTGGCAACAGAATGCCAATTTCCTTGCAAAGAAAGGCCAGCGGCGTAAACACCAGCAGCGCGGCAAGCATCTGTGCTTTGGCGCCGGCCTGTGCGTCCGACAGGCGCCGCCGCCCGATCAGATAGCAGACCATCCCCAGTCCCGTGAAAAGCGTTGCCAGGCTGGTCATGCGTTGCACGACATACAACACTCCGGTCAAGTTGAAGGGATGCAGCAACCAGGCGCCGGCTACCGCGAGTGCAAGCCACGCGCCGTAGCTGGGCGGGTACGGTGTCGAGCGCAGATCCGAACTGGCACGCAGCAGCAAACGGGTCAGCATCCACAGCACGCAGCCATTGGCGAGGTGGATCAGCAGATTGGTCGCCTTGAAGGTATCGGCAAGGGGGGATGGAGACAGCGCATCACCACTGCGGTAGAAATCCGCAGCAAAACTCAGCATGCTCAGCGGGCGGCCAAACATCCCGTTTGGAATGGAGGTTGCAGCGCCATACAGACTGGGCCAGGTCAGATCGCTCAGGCGCAAGCTTTGGTTTGCGATGATATTCAGAGCATCATCGAATACAAAAGGGCCCGTCAATCCGGGCTGGTAAATGGTCGCCGCAAGCATCAACGCCACCACCCAAAGCAGACCTGGACGAACCGCTAAAAACCGCCGGACGATTATGTTGGGTAGTTGGGACAAGTGTTTTCCAGTCGCTCTTCCTCTGTCGCCAAATCGCGAACGCCCTCCACAAATACCAAGGGAGCCCGAAGGCTCCCTTGCTGCTGCTTACCTTAAGCTATTAGGACTTGGGGTAGAACTTGGAGTTCACGGTACCGCCAATGGTGTTCCACTTCAGGCCGTTGGTGGAGTCGCAGGTACCGGTGTAAGTCACGGTTTGGCCGGCGGTGATACTGGTACCAACGGCAGCGTAGGTGATAGTGACCGTTGGGGCTGCGTAGGTTCCGCTCACAGCGATACCTGTCACATATTTACCTACAGGCGTAGCTGTGATGCCAATCGATGCCAAGGTAACGGTAGACGTAGAGGGAACGCTAGCGTCACTGCAAACGGTGCCGATGCCAGTCATGATGGGGGATGCCAGGCTGGGGCCTTCAGCGGCCTTGGCCTTGACCGTGTAATCCTGGTAAGCGGGCAATGCCACCGCAGCCAAAATACCAATGATCGCCACGACGATCATCAATTCGATAAGGGTGAAACCCTTTTGCATAGAACGCTTCATATTCAGCTCCTTGGGGTAAAAAATTAAACGACAACTCTGTTCAGCAGTTTCCATGCCAGCCTTCACGGGTGCTTTTCAATACCCGCAAGCACCCATCTTGACCAAAAAAGTCAGCTGAACTGCCCGCCAGCTGACAAAATAGGCTTGTCGCGACATTTTTGTCACGAATGCTTGCTCACTTGATACAGACTTGCCGAACCATTTTCAAGTCAGTCAAGCCCATCATGATTTTCTCCATGCCATCCATCTTCAGGGTGCGCATGCCACCCTCCACCGAGGCGGCAAACAGCTCGGCCACACGGGCGCGCTCCTGGATCAGCTTCTTGACATCGTCATCGGCCACCAGCAACTCGTGCAGGCCGATGCGGCCCTTGTAGCCGGTCTTGTTGCACTTGTCGCAACCGACGGCACGGTAGAGCTTGAGCTGGCCGTCCGCGCCATAGGTCTGGCGCCACTGGTCGACCATTTTTATGCTCTCGCCGGCATAGTCCAGCGTCCAGGCCTTGGAGTGGCGCAGCTCTTCGGCGTACTCCGCGGCAAACAGGCGCAGCTCTTCGGGCTCCGGCACATAGCTTTGCTTGCAGTCGCACAGGCGCTTGGCCAGGCGCTGGGCCAATATGCCTAAGAGCGCGTCGGCAAAGTTGAACGGGTCCATGCCCATGTCCATCAGACGGGTGATGGACTCGGGCGCCGAGTTGGTGTGCAGGGTGGAGAACACTAGGTGGCCGGTGAGCGAGGCTTCCACGCCCATGGAGACGGTTTCCTTGTCGCGCGACTCGCCGACCATGATGATGTCCGGGTCGGCCCGCAGGAAGGCACGCATGATGAGCGCAAAGTCGATGCCGGCCTTTTTGTTGATCTGCACCTGGCGCAAGCCCTTTTGCGTGATTTCCACCGGGTCCTCGGCGGTCCAGATCTTGGTGTCCGGGGTGTTGAGGAACTTCAGGATCGAGTGCAGGGTGGTGGTTTTGCCCGAGCCGGTGGGGCCGCAGACATAAAACAGGCCGTAGGGCTTGCTGACCGTGGTTTCCAGACGCGCCTTGTTGTGCGGGGTGAGGCCCAGCTTTTCCAGGGGGATGGGCTCGCCGGCGGCTAGAATCCGCATCACCACGTCCTCCACGCCGCCGGCTGAGGGGATGGTAGCCACGCGCAGCTCGATGTCCAGCGGGCCGTACTTTTTGAACTTGATCTTGCCGTCCTGCGGCTTGCGCCGCTCGGAGATGTCCAGGTCGCACATGATCTTCAGGCGCGTCACCATGGCCTGGCGAAAGTGCGCCGGCACTTCCACATAAGGCACCAGGCCGCCGTCGATGCGAAAGCGGATGCCGGTCTTGAACTTGCCCTGCATGGGCTCGATATGGATGTCCGAGGCCTTCTGGTTGTAGGCGTCGATGATGACCTTGTTGACGAACTTGACCAGCTCGTTGTCGGCCGCGGCCGACTCCAGCGAATCGTCACCGCTGCCGTCGTCGATCGGGCCGCCGTCCATATCGGCCAGCAGCTGGTCAATGGTGGTGCTGTCCACCGGCGCGCCAAACAGCTGGGCCAGGGTCTGCTCAAAATCGCTCAGGGTGGTGACGCGGTAGGCGAACTTGGTGATGCGCGGGAACACCTGGGGCACCACGCGCGCGCCGCGCACGGCCTCCGGGTCGCGGCACATGATGAGCAGGCCCTCGGGTGCTTCCTCCAGCGGAATCCAGCCCTGCTCCTCGACAAACTCGCGCTTGAGCACACCGTGCAACATCTCGATGCGCAGGCGCCCGGGGTTGAAGGGCTCATACGGCACACCGAAAAATTTGGAGAGAGCCGCACCAATTTGCGCCGGTTTGATCTTGAAGCCGCTGGAGAGCAGCTGCTCCACCGGCAGCTCCTGCTGGCGCGCATCCTGCACGCAGTGCCTGAGCTCTTCGTCGGTGAGCAGGCCGTCGGCCACCAGGCCATCGAACTTGGTGGCCTTGCGGCGCGGCCCTTCCTCGCTTTTCTGCACCCGCTGGCGGATTGCCGTGGCCAGGGTTTTGCAGACCTCGGCCACGCCATCGAGCTCCAGCATGCCAAAGGGCTCGTCGCTCTTGTTGTTGATCACCTGCAGCACACCGTACAGGTGGCTGCCCTCCAGAATCGGGGCCACCAGCATCTGGCGCGTGCGGTAGCCGGAGCGCCGGTCCACTTCCTTTAAAAAGGTCAGCGCCGGGTGGATGCGTTTGAGGGCATCCTCGTCGTACACATCGGGCAGGTTCAGTGCGGTCTTGCTGAAGGCTACATAGCCGGCAATGCTTTGCGGGCTGATCGGCAGCTTGAGGTCGCGGCTGCTGTTCAGGCCGGTCTTGATCTTGGAGACGATGGCCGAGTTGTCTTCGTTGACCGCGTACAGCGTCAGCCGGTCGGCGTTGAGCAGCTTGCAAATATCCTGGCTGGTCTCCAGCATGATTTGCTCGACGTTTTCGGTGTCGTGGATGCGTGCCGTGACCAGCTGCAGCTGGCGGTAGAACAGCGCCTCGAAGGTCATGCCCCGGGTTTGCGAGGGCAGCTTCTGCGATTCGAAAAACGCCTGTTCCGGCGATTTTTCCGGGGGAACAGTTGGCAGCACAGCACTCATATTTCAAACTCCTGACCGGCTCGCAACCAGTGTATGTCATGGGTGACGTTGGGCCCGAAGGGCTGGGTCTGATCGAAGCGTTGGATTTCGGCCATGATCAGCTCGGTTTCCGCGGGTTTGGTGTGCGTGATGTAAATCGGGAAACGCTTGTCCTTGGCAATGCAGTCGAGCTCCTCGGTCAGCGTGGCTGGCGACAGGTGCAGGCTGCGCCGGGCCAGCTCGCGCTCCCGGTTGCTGAAGGCGGTCTCTATCACCAGCATGGCCACACGCAACTGGTTGATGCGCTGCCAGAACGCCGCATTGCGCTCGGTGTCGCCACTGAAAACCCAGCAGCCCTGACCGGACGTGACCGCAAACCCGGCGGCCGGCACGGTGTGCACGGCGGGTAGCACCTCCACCAGCTTGTTGCCAAACTGCAGGGTCTGCCCGGTCTGGATTTCATGGAAACGGATGAAGGGCTGTTCGGCCGAGGGAATGCGGGTGAAGTCGGGCCAGATCACATCGTTGAACACATGGGCCTTGAGCGCCGCAATGGTGCCGGCCAGCGCAAACACCTTGAGCGGCTGCTTGCGCTGGGAGGCCACCGAATCCACCATCAGCGGCAGGGCCGCCACGTGGTCCAGGTGCGAGTGGGTCAACAGCACGCTGTCCACACGGCACATTTCTTCCAGCGTCAGGTCGCCCACGCCGGTACCGGCGTCCACCAGCATCTCCCCGTCAATCAGGAAGGAGGTGGTTCTGCAGTCTTTGGCAATGGCGCCGGAGCAGCCGAGCACGCGAACTTTCACAAAGTGGGTCTCATTGGGTTGCGCCGCCCCCAGCGGGATCCAGGGGCAGCAGTTGCATGGAGGCTACCCGCTCAGACAAAGGTTACCGCAATCCGCGGCCCATGCTTTGCTACGGATTGCACGTCACTTCAAATTCAGGCCTGCACGAACTGCATTTGGGTGCCGGCGAGTTCAATCACATCGCCGTGCTTGAGCGGCATGGGCTCGGAGGTGATGGGCTGGCCATTCAGGGTGGGGTTGCCACCACCTTCGACATGGTGCACCACATAGCCATGGTGGCGTTTGGTCACGGCAGCCACGGCAACGGCCGGTTTGCCAATGGTGGTCACCACCTTGGTCAGCGGCACTTCGCGCCCGGCGGCCGCTCCGCTGAGCACCTTGATGGTGGCCATGCCGGTGCTGGGCGACTCCACCACAGGACCCGTGGCGTAGCTGACGGGCGAAGGCAGGGGTGCGGCGGGCGAAACGGCGGTCGGAGGCGCCATGGCCACCGGCGACTTGACCACCATGGTCTTGTCAAAGGTGTCGCCGGCGTTGTCGGCGACGAACTTAATTTTGTACTTGCCCACCTCAATGCCGTCGCCGTTTTGCAACGCCTGCTTCTTGATGGCCTTGCCATTCACATAGGTGCCGTTGGTGCTGTTGAGATCTTCCAGCAGCACCTCGGTGGCGTTCATGTGCAGCACGGCGTGTTCACCGCTGACCGCCAGGTTGTCTATGACGATGTCGTTATAGGGGCGGCGGCCCAAGGTGGTTCTCTCCTTGGTCAGCTGCACTTCCTTGATAACCACCTCGTCGATCGACACGATCATTTTCGGCATGACCGGCTCCTTTTCCTGAAGTTTGATTTTGGAAAAATAAACGCGTGCTATTTACCTAGCAATCTCGCGATTAAACCCCGCTTTTCGCTGGCATCGGTCACTTCAGCCAGCAAAACGGAAATATTGTCACGTCCGCCATGGTTGTTGGCGGCATCCACCAGGGCCTGGGCCTGGCGCTCCAGGGTGGATTCGCCAAGCATGATTTTGGCAATCGTGGCGTCATTCACCATGTCGGAGAGGCCATCCGAGCACAGCATATAGATGTCGCCCAGTTCCACCGCATGCTCGTTGACTTCCATCAGCACCCCGGATTCCACACCCAGGGCCCGGGTGACCAGGTTTTTGATGGTGGAGTGTTCGGCCTGCTCCGGCGTGATCAGGCCGGCGTCCATCTGCTCTTGCAGCAAGGAATGATCGCGGGTGATTTGCTCCAGGCGCCCAGCGCGCAGGCGGTAGCAACGCGAGTCGCCAATATGGCCCAGCACCAGACCGTCTTCACGGAACACTGCCACCACCAGCGTGGTGCCCATGCCGGCATAGTGCACGTTGTTGTTGGCCGCGTTGAAGATCGCCAGATTGGCGCTGTCCACGCAGATTTCCATGGCCCGGCGCACCTCGCGCGAACGCGCCACGCTGCCGACTTCGGTGAGCCAGCGGCTGAGCTCCGATTTGATGAAGGCCGTGGCCATGCCGCTGGCCACTTCGCCCGCGTTGTAGCCACCCATGCCATCGGCCAGCACCGCCAGACACGACTCCTCGTCCACGGCGATCGAGTCTTCATTGTTGTCGCGTGCCCGACCGGTATCTGTTTTTCCGCAAAATTTATAAATCATTCGAATCTTTATATTTCAATGTCCATACCACCAACGACGTGCAAGGAACTTGCCGTTTTCTCCATACCGAACCCATTGCCGCCAGCCACTGGCACCGGCTCTACAAGGCCAGGTGCCGACGCTGCCAGCGCCTGCAAATCTGCTGCAAACTGCGCGCCGGTCTGGTAGCGCGTCTCGGGCCGCTTGCTCAGGGCCCGCGTCAGCACATGGACCAGCCCCTCGGCGAGTTCCGGGCGAACGCTGCGGATATTAGCCGCCTCTTCATTGGCAATTTTGAACATCAATTCAGACATTGAGTCACCGCGAAACGGCAGCACGCCGGACAACATGTGGTACAGCATAACGCCCAGAGAGTACAGGTCGGAGCGGCCATCGACTTTTTTACCCGCCAACTGCTCGGGCGACATGAAGCTGGGGGTGCCCATGACCAGACCGGTGCGGGTCTTGCTGGAGTCGGTAATGCGGGCAATGCCAAAGTCAGTGACCTTCACGGTGTCAGTGGCGGCGTCATACATGATGTTGGCCGGCTTGATATCGCGGTGCACCACGTTTTGCTGGTGGGCATAGTCCAGGGCCGAGGCGACGCGGGCCACAATGCCCAGCACCGTGGGAACGGGCAGCAACTGGTCGCGCCTGCAGTTGGCCGCGAGGTCGCTGCCCTTGAGGAATTCCATGGCAATGTAGGCCAGGTCGTGCTCCTCACCGGCATCGAAAATGGTGACGATGTTCTGGTGCTGCAGGCGCCCCGCCGTCTCGGCCTCGCGAAAGAAACGCTCGCGCGCATCGGCCAAATCCTCACCGGCAAACTCCTGGCTGAGTGCCAAGGTTTTGATGGCCACGACCCGGCCGATCTTGGGGTCGCGCCCCAGGTAGACCACGCCCATGGCACCCTTGCCCAGTTCTTTTTCAACCGTATAGCGTCCCAGCGTGGTCTTGGCAACGGCCGCACCGGCCAGCACCAAGGCGCCACCGGTTTGGCCGGCGCTCTCCTCCAGCATGGCGGTCTCGGACAGGCTTTTCACCCTGGCGAGCTTGGACAGCAGGTCCTTGTAGTCGGGGTCGAAAGCTGCCATGTGAAGGTACACCGCCTCGGCCTTGTTGAACTGGCGCTTGCGCTCAAAGTCCGGGGCCAGGCTGTACAGATTGCCCATCAGCGCCTCGTCCATGGGCGCGCGGAGAAAGCGGTCAAAGGCCATGTCCAGCTGGCCCTGGCCTTGCAGGGCTAGGCCCATCATGCGGTTGGTCTCGGCCGACTCTGGGTCCGCCTTCACCTTGCCGGCTTCGGTCGCGAGAAAGCGCTTGGTGGTCAGCGCCAGGTAGCCCAGCAGCAGGGCCAAGGCGGGAAATACCAGCGGGGTCCAGGTGGCCGCTACCGACAGCAAGCCCAACTCGGTCCCCAGCAGCGCCAGGAACAGCAGCAGGGTGAGCCCTGCCGCCGTGCCCGCCGACAAGCGTGGCAAGGCGGCCATCACGTAGGTCGCCACCAGCAGGAAAGCCGCCAGCGCGGCCCACACGCCCCAGCTGGGACGATGGAAAAAATGCGCATTCAAGATGCTGGAGGTGGTGTGCGCCAGCATTTCGGCCGGCGACAGGCTGGCGTAACCCGGCGCCGCAAACTGCCCCCTCACGCCAGCGGCGGTGGCGCCAATGATGACAATCTTGTCGGCGTATTTGGAGGCCGCAATCTTGCCGCTCAGCACGTCATAAAAGGAGTCCACGGCAAACGCCGGGCGGCCCTCGTGGCCACGGTAAAACTGCGGCAGCATCAGGGCGGCATCCTCGGTGCGCAGGCGCAGCTTGCCGATGTCCACCGACTCACCGGCATGGAGTTGGAGGTCGCCGACCTCCAGGTTCAGGCTCTTCAAGGCCGCCAGCAAGGCCATGGAGGGAACCGCTTTGCCGTAGTAGTTCACCAGCAAGGGCTCGGCGCGCACTACACCATCCACGTCCGCCAACTGGTTCAGGTGGCCCATGCCCGCGGCCACCTGGCCCAGCTGGGCAATCGGCAACTGGGCGCGCACGGCGTTGAGCGAGAAACCGCGCAGGTCATCGACCGCACTCTTCAGTGCAAAGTCAGGCAAAGGCAGGCCGGGCCGGCCCTGGGGCTCACCCAGCGTGAAGACTGCGGGCAGCAGCACATTGCCGGCGCGCGCCAGGCTGGCGGCCAGCACTGTGTCGGTGTCCAGCGCGGCCTGGGCCTGGGCCACCAGGGCATTCAGCGGGACCAGGTCAGCGCCCGCATTGCCGGCTGCGGCGTTGCTGTCCAGCACCTCCTTGATTTTGCGAATGAAGGCCAAGCCGGGATCCTGCTGGGCCTCGAAAAAGAGGGCCGTGTGCACCACCGTCTTGGCCTTGGCGGCCGTGAGCTGGTCAATCAGCCGGGCGTGCACATCGCGTGGCCAGGGCCAGTGCCCGATGTTGGCAATGCTTTGGTCGTCAATCGCGATGATGGCAATGCGCGGTGAAGGCTGGCGGGTGGTGTTGGTGCTGGCCAGGTCGTAGAGGCGGCGCTCCAGCGGGCCAGTGAAGTCGGCAAACAGCTGCAAGACCAGCGCCAGCACCAAAATGGCCAGCCCGGCAAAGGCGTCGCTACGCCAGAATGCAGCCGCTTTCATTTTGGAAGACTTCGTCAAATGCACCCCTGAACCCAGTGAAGTGGGCGGCGCATCGACGCCGGCCGACCCGCACCACGACTCGGCAGGCAGGCTTGCATGCAACGTTAGCAGAGGGCACCCCCGCCGACAATAGTCCGGCCGACGGTTGGTTGCGTTTTGGGAACGAATGGTGGAATTTGGAAACAAAAAAGCCCAAGCAGTGGCTTGGGCTTTTGTTTTGCCGCAGGGCCTCATGCCCCGCGCAGCTTTCTTAAGGCACTGGGCTTACAGCAGTGCCTTGAGCAGCTTGGCCATTTCCGATGGGTTGCGTGTGACCTTGAAGCCGCACTCTTCCATCACGGCCAGCTTGGCGTCGGCCGTATCGGCACCGCCGGAGATCAGGGCACCGGCGTGGCCCATGCGCTTGCCGGCCGGTGCGGTAACACCGGCGATGAAGCCGACGATGGGCTTCTTCATGTTGAGCTTGCACCAGCGTGCGGCTTCGGCTTCATCGGGTCCGCCGATTTCGCCAATCATGATGACGGCGTCGGTATCGGGATCGTCATTGAAGGCGCGCATCACGTCGATGTGCTTCAGGCCATTGATGGGGTCGCCACCAATACCGACCGCCGAGGACTGGCCCAGACCGATTTCGGTCAGCTGTGCCACGGCTTCGTACGTCAGAGTACCGGAGCGGGACACCACGCCGATACGGCCCTTGCGGTGGATGTGGCCGGGCATGATGCCGATCTTGATTTCATCGGGGGTGATGAGACCGGGGCAGTTGGGTCCGAGCAGCAGGGTCTTCTTGCCGCCAGCGGCTTCCTTTTGCTTCATGCGGTTGCGCACTTCCAGCATGTCGCGCACCGGGATGCCTTCGGTGATGCAGATGGCCAGGTCCAGATCGGCCTCTACCGCTTCCCAGATGGCTGCAGCAGCGCCTGCCGGCGGCACATAGATCACCGACACGGTCGCGCCGGTTTCCGATGCCGCTTCCTTGACGGAGGCGTAGATCGGGATGTTGAAAATGGACTCGCCGGCCTTCGTGGGGTTCCCGCCCGCGACGAAGCAGTTCTTGCCGTTCGCGTATTCCTGGCACTTTTCCGTGTGGAACTGACCGGTCTTGCCGGTGATGCCTTGGGTGATGACCTTGGTGTCTTTATTGATGTAGATCGACATGACTGTTCCTTACTTGACCGCTGCCACGATTTTTTGGGCCGCTTCGGCCATGGAGTCTGCGCTGATGATAGGCAGGCCGCTTTCGGCCAGCATCTTCTTGCCCAGGTCTTCGTTGGTACCCTTCATGCGCACCACCAGCGGCACCGACAGGTTCACCGCCTTGCAGGCCGTGATCACGCCAGTGGCGATGGTGTCGCACTTCATGATGCCGCCAAAGATGTTGACCATGATGGCCTTGACCTTGGGGTTCTTGAGCATGATCTTGAAGGCTTCGGTCACCTTTTCTGGAGTAGCGCCGCCGCCCACGTCCAGGAAGTTGGCGGGCTCGGCGCCATACAGCTTGATGGTGTCCATGGTGGCCATGGCCAGGCCTGCGCCGTTGACCAGGCAACCGATGTTGCCGTCCAGGCTGATGTAGGCCAGGTCGAACTTGGAAGCTTCCACTTCGGCAGGGTCTTCTTCGTCCAGATCGCGGTAGGCCACGATCTCGGGGTGGCGGTACAGGGCGTTCGAGTCAAAATTGAACTTCGCGTCCAGGGCCATCACATTGCCCTTGCCGTCGCGGTTCAGCGGGTTGATTTCGACCAACGACGCATCGGTGTCCATGTAGCACTTGTAGAGCTTCTGGAAGATGTCCACGGCTTGGGCCGTAGAGCCAGCCGGCATGCCGATGGCGTCGGCAATCTTCTTGGCTTGCTCGTCACCGAGGCCGGTGAGCGGGTCGATGAATTCGGTGATGATTTTTTCGGGGGTGGAGTGGGCCACTTCCTCGATGTCCATGCCGCCTTCGCTGGAGGCGATGAAGGCGATCTTTTGGGTACCGCGATCGGTCACGACCGAGACGTAGTATTCCTTCTGGATGTCGGCGCCGTCTTCGATGTAGAGGCGACGCACCTTCTGGCCTTCGGGGCCGGTCTGGTGGGTGATGAGCTGCATGCCCAGGATTTCGCCAGCGATGCGCTTGACGTCCTCAATGGTCTTGGCAACCTTGACGCCACCGCCCTTGCCACGGCCTCCGGCGTGAATTTGCGCCTTGACAACCCACACCGGGCCGCCCAGCTTTTGTGCGGCTTCCACAGCCTCTTGCACGGTGAAGGCGGGGATGCCGCGAGGCACCGGCACACCGAATTGGCGCAAGATTTCCTTGCCTTGGTACTCATGAATCTTCATAACATCTCTCTTGAGGCTGGACAATGTTCACCATGCAGTACAAGAGGAATCTGGCACACATGGCACTGGGCACATCAGGGCAGGACTGTATCATGCTGCAGCGCAGAAAAATTCAGCTTGCGACGCATTGCATTGCTTGGTCGACCTGGGTTACTGCAAGGTTACCGAGCGAAAGTTTCTAGGTTCTTACTCTTTGCATCCGATGAAAAAAATATTTATTGACGGCGAAGCCGGCACCACCGGCCTGCAAATCCGCGAGCGCCTGCAGACCATGGCCGGCATTGAACTGCTCAGCATAGACCCGGCCCTGCGCAAAGACCCGCTGGCCAAACGCGCCCTGATGGCGCAGGCCGATCTGGTGATCTTGTGCCTGCACGATGACGCGGCCGTCGAGTCGGTGGCCATGGTGGATTCCATTGCCGCCGAGACCGGCAAGCCCGGCCCCAAGGTCATTGACGCGTCGACTGCGCACCGGACCGCTGCGGGTTGGGTTTATGGCTTTCCCGAGCTGGCTGCAGGTCAGCGTGAAGCCGTGGTGAATGCCCGGCGCGTGGCCAACCCCGGCTGCTATGCCACCGGCGCGATTGCCCTGCTGCGTCCCTTGATCGATGCCGGTTTGCTGCCCACCGATTTCCCGGTTTGTTTACCGTCGATCAGCGGCTATTCCGGTGGCGGACGCGCCATGATGGAAGCCTACGAACAGGGCAAGGCGCCACCCATGGAGCTGTACGCGCTGGGCCTGAAGCACAAGCACGTGCCCGAAATCATGCGCTACACCGGGCTGACACGCAGGCCGCTGTTTGTGCCTTCGGTCGGGAATTTTGTGCAGGGCATGCTAGTGCAATTGCCGTTGCATCTGGACACGCTGCCGGGCAAGCCCAGCGCGGCTGATTTACATGCGGCTTTGGCCAGGCATTACGCGGGCAGTACCTGGGTCACGGTGGAGCCGGTGACTTCTGACCTGAAGCTGGATGCCGTGGCTCTGGCCGATACCAACAAGATGGAATTGCGGGTGTTTTTCAACGACGAGGCGGGGCATGCTTTGCTGGTGGCGCGTCTGGACAATCTGGGCAAGGGCGCCAGTGGTGCGGCGGTGCAGAACCTGCAGTTGATGCTGGGGCTATAAGCCTCTAGTCATCCTCCCCGCCCGACACCACCTTGTGAATGGTGTCCCAGCCAAACCCCCGGCTCGCCAAAAACCGCATCTGCTTGCCACGGTCTGCCGCGTCAGTCGGCGCTGTGCCGAACTTCTTGCGCCAGACCTCGCGCGCCCGCTCCACCTCGCTGCCACGCAACTGATCCAGGGCTTGGGCAACTGCTTCGGGCTCCAACCCCTTTGCCTGCAATTCCTGTTTGATCCGTTGTGTGCCCAGCTTGGCAGAGCGGCGGTGCAAGACCGACGCGATGACACGCCCCTCGTTGATGAAATCCTTGGCCTGCAGCTTGTCCAGCACGGCGGCCAGAGCCCCCGGCTCTTCCTCATAGGGCTTGAGCTTGCGCTCCAGCTCGGCGCGCGAATGCTCTCGTCCAGAGAGCAGGCGCAGGGCGCGTCCGGTGAGCGATAGAGGGGTAGCGGCCATGGCTTGTCTGCTGAAGAAAAGCTGCCCGCCGCCATGCAAAGCGGGGACAGGTCGGAGACTGGGACTTAGGCGGCTTTCTCGACCTTCTCAGGCTTTTCGGCCTTGTCCACCTTCTTGGCCTTGGTTTTTTCCACCTCGGCCACCGGGATCAACGGAATGCCCAGGGACTCGCGCACCTTGTTTTCGATCTCCACCGACAGCTCGGGGTTCTCGCGCAGGAACTCCCGTGCGTTGTCGCGGCCTTGGCCGATTTTTTCGCCCTGGTAGGCGTACCAGGCGCCGGACTTCTCGATGATGTGGGCATTCACGCCCATGTCGATGATTTCGCCATGGCGGCTGATGCCTTCGCCAAACAGGATGTCGAACTCTGCCGTCTTGAAGGGCGAGGCCACCTTGTTCTTCACCACCTTGACCTTGGTCTCGTTGCCAATCGACTCGTCACCCTTTTTGATGGTGCCGGTGCGGCGAATGTCCAGACGCACGGAGGCATAAAACTTCAGCGCATTGCCGCCGGTGGTGGTCTCGGGGCTGCCGAACATCACGCCAATTTTCATGCGGATCTGGTTGATGAAGATGACCATGCAGTTGGTCTTCTTGATGTGGGCGGTGAGCTTGCGCAGGGCCTGGCTCATGAGGCGGGCTTGCAGGCCCGGCAGGCTGTCGCCCATTTCACCTTCGAGTTCGGCCTTGGGTGTGAGGGCCGCTACGGAGTCAACCACGATCAGGTCCACCGCGCCGGAGCGCACCAGGCTGTCCACGATTTCCAGGGCCTGCTCGCCAGTGTCGGGCTGGCTGATCAGGAGGTCTTGCAGGTTCACACCCAGCTTTTGAGCGTACTGGATGTCCAGGGCGTGCTCGGCGTCCACAAAGGCGCACTGGCCGCCCTGCTTTTGCATCTCGGCAATCACCTGCAGGGTCAGCGTGGTTTTGCCGGAGGACTCCGGGCCGTAGATTTCGACGACACGGCCGCGCGGCAGACCTCCCACGCCCAGGGCGATGTCCAGACCCAGGGAGCCGGTGGAGACCACCTGGATGTCCTCGATCACCTCGCCCTCGCCCAGCCGCATGATGGTGCCCTTGCCGAATTGCTTTTCGATCTGGGCCAGTGCCACTGCCAGGGCCTTGGCTTTTTCGCTGTTGGGGGCCATGCCTTTTACCGGTGCGTCCATGTGAAATCTCCTAGAAAGTCGTTGGGTTGGAATACTGTTCTTGCATCTGCTTTTAATCACAGGCTGGATGCTTGAACAGTAGTTTAACGGGGCTTGTTGAAATCGGTAAACACATTTTTTAGTCAGTTTGCATTACCATTTGTGCCATGAGCGAATCCCCTGCCGACAGCGGCCAGGCCTGGCGCAGCACGCATGCCGGCCACTGGTTGCGCCTGGCGACAGCGCGCTTTGATGCGCGGGTGATGGCGTGCATGGCCCAGCACCCGGGCGTGCCGCTGGGCCTGGCCAATCTGGCAGCGCGCGGCCAGGTCAGCGCCGCCCACATCCACATCACGCGCCACCTGCCGGTGGAAGGTGCACGGCTGACCGATCTGGCGCGGCTTGCCGGCATGAGCAAGTAGGCCATGGGTACGCTGGTGACCCAGTGCGAGGCCTGGGGCATGGTGCAGCGCGCCGGCCATGGCACCGATGCACGGGCCAAGCGCGTGCTGTTTACCGAGGCCGGCCTGGCCTGGCTGGCCGCCTACCAGGCGGCGGTGGCGCAGGCCGAGGCCGAGCTGCGCGCCGCCGTGGGGGACGCGGTGGCCACGGTCATGGCGCTGGGCCTGGAGGCTTACAGCGGCGCATGAAGCCATGACCCGGTATGTGTGCAAGCCTAGAATGGCCCCATAAGAAGGAGACTGCGATGCGAATACTGATTGCGGAAGACGACCAGGTGCTGGCGGACGGTTTGTTGCGCGCCCTGCGCAGCGCGGGGGCGGCGGTGGACCATGTGGCCAGCGGCTCCGAGGCCGATGCCGCCTTGATGACCAACACCGAATTCGACCTGCTGATCCTGGACCTGGGCCTGCCCAAGATGCACGGCCTGGAGGTGCTGAAAAAACTGCGCGCCCGTGGCTCGGCGCTACCGGTGCTGATCCTCACCGCCGCTGACAGCGTGGAAGAACGCGTCAAGGGCCTGGACTACGGTGCCGACGACTACATGGCCAAACCCTTCAGCCTGCAAGAGCTCGAAGCCCGCGTGCGCGCCCTGGTGCGCCGTGGCATGGGGGCTTCCAGCAGCAGCATCAAACACGGTCCACTCACCTACGACCAGGCCGGGCGCGTGGCCACCATAGATGGCAAGATGGTGGAGCTCTCGGCGCGCGAACTCGGTCTCCTGGAAGTGCTGCTGCAGCGCGCCGGGCGCCTGGTGAGCAAGGACCAGTTGGTGGAGCGCCTGTGCGAATGGGGCGAAGAGGTCAGCAACAACGCCATCGAGGTGTACATCCACCGCCTGCGCAAGAAGATTGAAAAAGGCCCGATCCGCATCGCCACGGTACGCGGCCTGGGCTATTGCCTAGAAAAAATCCCAGGCTGATGAAAATTTTCCAGCGTGAGCAGCGCTCCCTCTTCGGGGAGATTCTGGACTGGATGCTCACGCCGCTGTTGCTGCTGTGGCCGATCAGCCTGGTGCTGACCTGGCTAGTGGCGCAGGGCATTGCCGGCAAGCCCTTTGACCGGGCACTGGAGTACAACGTCAGCGCGCTGGCCCAGCTCATCACCATCAAAAACAACCGCGCACAGTTTGTGCTGCCGCTGCCGGCGCGCGAGTTGCTGCGCGCCGATGATGCCGACACGGTGTACTACCAGGTGCTGGGGCCGCAGGGCGAGTTCCTGAGTGGCGAGAAAAACCTGCCCCAGCCCTTTGACGGCGACAAGGCCGCCACCGGTGAGGTGCAGATGCGCGACGACGAGTACAAGGGCACGGAGCTCAAGGTGGCCTATATGTGGGTCAAGCTGGACATTGCCGGGGGCAAGCCAGCGCTGGTGCAGGTGGCCGAGACCATGGACAAGCGCTCGGTGCTGGCCACCGAGATTGTCAAGGGCGTGATGCTGCCGCAGTTTGTGGTGCTGCCGCTGGCCGTGCTGCTGGTCTGGCTGGCCCTGGTGCAGGCCATCAAGCCGCTCAACCGCCTGGAAGAGCGCATACGCGCGCGCAACCCCGACGACCTGAGTCCGCTGGACGTGGAGGCCGTGCCCATGGAGGTGGCGCCCTTGGTGGCCTCCGTCAACGATTTGCTGCTGCGCCTGAAAGACTCGATTGCCACCCAAAAGCGGTTTTTGGCCGACGCCGCACACCAGTTGAAAACGCCGCTGGCGGGCCTGCGCATGCAAGCCGACCTGGCGCAGCGCGAGGGCGCCAGCGCCGAAGACCTGAAGCTCTCTTTGCGCCAGATTGGCCGCTCCAGCATACGCGCCACCCACACCGTGAACCAGCTGCTGGCGCTGGCACGCGCCGAGAGCAGCAGCACGGTGCTGGCCCATCAACCCTGCGATGTGGCGCGCCTGACCATGGATGTGATCCGTGACTGCGTGCCACGCGCCATGGACAAACACATTGACGTCGGCTACGAGGGCGCGCAGCCCGGCTCGGACGGCGTGATGGTGCAGGGCAATCTGACGTTGTTGACCGAGATGGTGCGCAACCTGGTGGACAACGCCATCAACTACACGCCTTCACGCGCGGACAAGCCCGGCATCATCACGGCGCGGGTGCTGATAGACCCGTTCAGCCGGGTGCTGGTGATCCAGGTGGAAGACTCCGGAGCCGGCATTGCCCCGGCCGAGCGCGAGCTGGTGTTCCAGCCCTTTTACCGGGCCCTGGGCAACGAGGCCGATGGCTCGGGACTGGGCCTGCCCATCGTGCTGGAGATTGCGCGCCAGCACCGCGCCGAGGTGACGGTGGACGATGCCCGGCCCGGCCAAAACCCGCCAGGCTGCTGCTTTACCGTGCGTTTCCCGGCCGATGCGGGCGTGCCGCAGTTCGGCTGATGCCACTCTCCTGTCTTATTTGCAGCTGTGCAGCGCTTGGCTGCCCAGTGCACTGCGCAGCTCGGCCAGTTTGGGCTTGAGTTCAGCGCCCACCGCGGGCAGCTGCAGCGCGTAGGCGCTACTGGCGGCGCGCTCCTGTAGCACGCGGGCGGTGTGCAGGCCGCGCGCCATGAAGCGCGCCAGGGCGCTGTCCGCATCGGCCTTGTTGCCAAAGCCGCCCAGAGAAAAGCCGGGCTCCAGAGCGCTGTTGTCCAGGGCCTCAATCGGCAGGTTCATGGCGGCAACCTCCGCACGCTTCTTGGCCAGCGCCTCGGCATTGGCGTACTTGCCCATGTAGACAATCCAGCGTGCGGTGATGGGGGTTTCTTCCAGCGCCCAGCTGCCTTCGGGCAGCAAGGACCCCAGCGCCGTGCGCAGGGCCGCGCTTTGCGCCGCATCAAAGGGGCCAGCCTGCCAACACTCCTTGGGTGCCAGTTCGGCTTTTTGCTGCTCCTGCGCGCGTTTGAATTCCACTGCGCTGAGCACGCGCACGGCGGTGGGTGCAATCTGTTGCGCCAGGCGCTGCGGCTCGCTCTGCTGCGCCGGCCCCAAACCATAGCCACGCAAGAGCTCATGCCCCCAGGCGAAGTAGAGCCCGTTGGCCAGCAACAGCAGCAGTGCAAGCAGTCGCAGCATAGTTTGGCTAAGTATCCGTCGGTAAAACAGTGCTGGGCACAGGACGCACACTCACCTCCGCACTGCTGATTTTTTGAAGTCCGCTGGCAGTATGCACCAGCAGGGCACCGCTGGCGTCCACGCCACGCGCCATGCCTTGTGTGCCATCGGTGCACAGCACCTCGTGGCCATAGAGCAAATCGCGCGCATGAAAGGCCTCCCGCAGCCCGGCAAAGCCTTGCGTCTCAAAGGCCTGCACGGCGCGCACCAGGGGCAGCACCAAGGCATCCAGGGTGGTGGGCGCATCCTGCTGGGGCAAGAGCTCCTGCAGCGCCGCTGCCGGTGTGCGCAGACCGGCGCTGTCGCGCGCCAGAAGGTTGATGCCAATGCCGATCACGGCGTAACGCAGATCCCCAACGCTGATGGTTTCTATAAGGATGCCGGCCAGCTTGCGGCCTTCCAGCCAGACATCATTGGGCCATTTCAGCTGCAGCCTGGGGTGCAGCGCCTGCACCACCGCCAGGCCCACCGCCAGCGACAGGCCGGACCAGTCGGCGGGTTGCAGCGGCAGGCCCAGGGAAAAGGTCAGCGTGGCCAGGCCGTCTTGCGTGTCGCTTTGCCAGTCGCGCCCCAGGCGGCCACGGCCTGCGGTCTGGCGCTCAGCCACCAACAGGGTGGGCTCGGTCTGGCCGGCGCGCGCGCGGCGCATCAGCTCGGTGTTGCTGGAATCGATTTGCGGCAGGATTTCGACGGTGAAGCCGGGCAGCAGCGGCACCACCGTTTCCCATATGCTTTCAGCAGGCCAACGGATGGTCATGGCCTTAGGCAAGTGCGACGACGGGCGTGTTCATCTTTTGCGCTTGGGTGCAAGCAGCGTGCCACGGCACTTTTTGGCACCACACCAGCAGGGGTACTCGGCCTTGAGTTTGGGTGTGTAACGCTCGTCGATGATCAGGCCGTAGTCGTAGTTCAGCTCTTCACCGGCGGTGATGTTGCGCCGCGCCTTGATGAAGATGCGGCCCTCCTGCTCGTCGGCCTCGCAGTTGGCGTCGCAGGAATGATTGATCCAGCGTGAGGAGTTGCCGCCAAACAGGGCGTCAATCACATGCGTCTCGTCAATGTGGAAGTAGAAGGTGTGGTTCGGATCCGTCGGGTCGTGCGGATGGCGGCGTTGCGCCTCGGGCCAGCTGATGACCTCACCCACGTACTCGATGATGGTTTCGCCCTCGGCAATGTCCACCAGCGCAAACACGCCCTTGCCGTGCACGCCGGAGCGGCGCGTCTGGATGCGGCGGCTGTCGGAGGGCCTGGCGGTTTTCGAAGGGTTTTTGGTCACGGCACAAAAATTTGGTATGGTGAATCGTATGGGCGCGCATGTGCGTGCCTGCGTGTGTGGGGGCGCGAGCGCCTGCGCACACGCGAGAAACTGGATTGTAGTCAGATGGAAATAGGGGATTTTTTGAAATCCAAGATTTCCGCGAAAGAAACGTTGTCATGAATAAAACACTGGTCATTGCCGAAAAACCCTCCGTCGCCCAGGACATCGTCCGCGCGCTCACGCCAACGGCGGGCAAGTTCGAGAAGCACGACGAATACTTTGAGAGCGACAGCTACGTGGTCTCCAGCGCCGTTGGTCACCTGGTGGAGATCCAGGCGCCCGAGGCCTATGACGTCAAGCGCGGCAAGGGGAGCTTTGCCCATCTGCCGGTGATCCCGCCGCACTTTGATCTGAAGCCGGTAGACAAGACCAAGACGCGCCTGAACGCGGTGGTCAAACTGGCCAAGCGCAAGGATGTGGACAAGATCATCAACGCCTGTGACGCGGGCCGCGAGGGCGAGCTGATCTTCCGCCTGATTGAACAGTACGCTGGTGGCGCCAAGCCCCTGGGCAAGCCGGTCTCGCGCCTGTGGCTGCAAAGCATGACGCCCCAAGCCATACGCGACGGCTTCAATGCCCTGCGCACCAACGCGCAAATGCAGCCGCTGGCCGATGCCGCGCGCTGCCGCTCGGAAGCTGACTGGCTCGTTGGCATCAACGGCACGCGCGCCATGACCGCTTTCAACTCGCGCGACGGCGGCTTCTTTCTGACCACGGTGGGCCGGGTGCAAACGCCTACGCTGTCCGTGGTGGTGGAGCGCGAAGAGCAGATCCGCAAATTCATCAGCCGCGACTACTGGGAGGTGCACGCCAGCTTCGCCGCCCAGGCCGGCGAGTACCCGGCCAAGTGGTTCAACCCGCAGTGGAA
>JAYVNF010000444.1:0-3068 GCA_043758575.1 Rhodoferax sp. | reverse complement strand
GCGAGACCTGGCCGGTGTAGCCGACCACGATGTCCAGGCCAAACAGCAGGATGGCGTAAATCATGATCGTGCCGATCATGTGGATGTAATACGGGTTGCTGGTGTACAGCGGCGCGGCCGCCAGCAAACCAAAGCCAATGACGGCGGCGATAAGAGACTTGCTATTCATGTTCAGACTTTCTTGATCGCGGACTTGCCGAACAGGCCGGAGGGTTTCAGGGCCAGCACCAGCAAGAGCAGCACCAGGCCGGGCACATCCTTGTAGCCGGTGGAGAGGTAAAAGCCGGTGGTGGTCTCGGCCACGCCCAGGATGATGCCGCCCACGATGATGCCCATGCCGCTGGTCAAGCCACCAATGATGGCCACGGCAAAGGCCTTCAGGCCCAGCACCGCGCCCATGGTGGCGCCGGTCAGTGTGAGGGGCGCAATCAGCGCGCCGGCAAAGGCCGCCGTGGCGGACGAGAGTGCGTAGGAAAAGGTAATCACCAGGCCGGTGTTGATGCCCATCAGCTTGGCGGCATCGCGGTCATTGAAGGTGGCGACCACGGCCTTGCCGTAAATGGTTTTGCGGTTGAAAAACTCCACCGCCAGCATCATCAGGATGGCACCCACCACCACCAGCACTTCCATCGGCAGCACATTGGCGCCAAACAGTTTCATGGGCGACTCGGGCAGGGGCGAGGGGAACTTCAGGTCGTCACGGCCCCAGATGTTTTCGGCCACGTTCTTGAAAATAATGCCCAGTGCGATGGTGGACATGATCCAGCCGAATTCGCTCTTGATCTTGATGGCCGGCGCCACACCGATGCGCTCCACTACGGCGCCCTGCACCAGGCCAAAGGCAATCACGATGGGCAGCATGAGCCAGAAGTTCACGCCCATGTTGACCAGCGTCAGGCCCACCATGGCGCCCAGCATGAGCGCGTCGCCCTGGCCGAAGTTCAGGGTGTCCGAGGTCTGGAAGGTGAGCTGGTAGCCGAAGGCGATGACGGCGTAAATCATGCCCAGGGCAATGCCGCTGTAGATGAGTTGTAAGAGGATGGCCATAAAAAGGTCCTGCGAATAAGTCGATGAATCCGGCGCTGGGCGCGGCGCTAAGTACGAGCGGTTACGGGCGGGCGCGGGCTGAAAAAAGGCACCGCGCCAGCCTTTGGGGACTGGGGCGATGCCTGTGCGGCCACGCGCTGGAGCCGTTTACTTCTTGATCACCAAAGCGCCCTTGGCGTTCACGTCTTTCACGCGCACCTCGGATGCCTTCTTGAAGTCGGCCTCATAGGCATAGACCACGCGCTGGCCCTTGACCTCACCAAACACCGGAATGTTGGCGGTGATGGCCTCATGGTCCTTGGCCGTGTAGGGCTTGTTGTAGCTGGTGACCACGCCGTCCACCGGGGTTTTCAGGTCTTCCAGCGCAGCCTTGATCTTGGGGCCGTCGGTGGAGTTGGCCTGCTTGATGGCGGCGGCCAGCAGGTAGATCGAGTCATAGCCTTGGGCTGCCGACACGGGCGAGTCGATGCGCGCGTTCTTGGGGTTGAAGGTCTTCAGGTAGTTGATGATGAAGGACTGGCGCTTCGGCGTCGTGGGTTCCTGGATGAAGGTCTGCGGCATGCGCGCGCCCTCACCGCCGGGGCCGGCGTTGTCAATGTAGTTGGCCATGGACAGGGTCCAGCTACCCACCAGCGGCACCTTCCAGCCGAGCTTGGTCATGCCGTTGGCAATCTGCGCCAGCTCCGGGCCAATGCCGTAGGTCAGGATGGCTTCGGCGCCGGCTTCCTTGGCCTTGAGCAGCTGGGCGGTCATGTCCACATCCTTGATGTTGAACTTTTCGACTGCCACGGCCTTCACGCCCTTGAGTTCCAAAGCCTTTTCCAGGTCGGCACGACCGAGCTGGCCGTAGTTGGTGGAGTCGGACAGAATGGCGACCTTCTTGAAGCCGCGGCGGGTGATGGCCTCTTCCACAATCATGGGCGCCTGGATGCTGTCGTGCGCGGCATTGCGGAAGATGTAGTTCTCGGGCTGGTCGTCAAACTGGTGGGTGATCAGCGAGCCGGTGGCCACGTTGTTCATGACCGGGATCTTGGCTTCCTGGTAGAAACGCTGCGAGGCCAGGGCCACGCCGGTGTTGATGAAGCCCACGGTGGCGGCGACTTTTTCCTTGTTGATCAGCTCTTGGGCGATTTGCACGCCGCGTTCGTTCTTGGCCTCGTCATCGCGCTCGACGATTTGCAGTTGGCGACCCAGCACGCCGCCGGCCTTGTTGATTTCGTCCACCGCCAGCTTGACGCCGTCGCGCATGCTCACACCCATGGAGGAGGAGCCACCGGTGAAGGGGCCGGAGACACCGATCTTGATGGTCTCGGCGGCAAAGCCCAGACCGGAAAAACCGAGCAGGGCCGCCGACACGGCGAGAAGGGATGCACGTTTTGCGAATTGAATTTTCATGTTGTCTCCATATTTAAAAATAGGTCCTACGACGCTGCGCATACTGCTGGCAGAGGGTCACCGCGTGAGCCCGAGTCTATGCACGGGTCTGCTCCGAATCTATAGGGTTTTGCCCCAGATCACTGCGGAGTATTCAGCATACCGTCGCAAAAACAGGGCTTTCGGCGCTGAAGAATTTTCAGCGCCAAAGCGAAAAAATGTACGCGCCTGAATACGTAAGGGTTAACCCCTTCTGCCGCGGTGGCGCTAGTGCGCCACTGCCTTGGAGAAAAAGTTCAGCACGATGACCCCGGCCGCGATCAGGGCAATGCCGATGAAGGCCGGCAGGTCCAGCGCCTGCTTGAACCACAGCCAACCCACCAGGGTGATAAGCACCACACCCACGCCCGACCAGATGGCGTAGACCACGCCCACGGGCATGCTGCGCAAGGTAATCGACAGCGTGTAAAAAGCCGCCGCGTAACCCACCACCACCACCAGCGAAGGCAGCAGGCGCGTGAAGCCATCGCAGGCCTTGAGGGCCGAGGTGGCAACGACTTCCAGCACGATGGCCAGCGACAGATACAACCAGTTCATCCAAGCTCCTGCGTTTCTTTAGAATCATCCGGCTGATGACCCTTCTCTCT
>JAYVNF010000443.1:0-9539 GCA_043758575.1 Rhodoferax sp. | reverse complement strand
GAGGCAAGAAACGCAGAGCGGCGTACCATTGAATGGAGCTTCACTCGGCAAGACGCTGATCGGAAGCTTGAACGTCATTATGTTTCATAACTTACGTGCTGATGTACTAGTCAGAAAACTAGTCAGAAGGACGCAACGATGGAATCATGGTCCGTTCAAGACGCCAAGGCACGCTTCAGTGAATTTCTGGAAGCCTGCATTGCACATGGCCCGCAAATGGTGACCAAGCGCGGTGCCGACGCGGCCGTGCTGGTGCCCATTGCGCAGTGGCAGCGCCTGCAGGCCAATGCCCGCCCCTCCTTGAAGCAATTGCTATTGAGTGATGTGGGCAGGGCTGAGCTGGTTGTAGCGCCGCGTGGCAGCGCGCGGCGGCGCCCGCTTACGCCGATGGCATAGGCATGTACCTGCTCGACACCAACATCGTCTCGGAACTGCGCAAACCCAAACCGCATGGCGGCGTGGTGGCATGGCTTGGCGCCGTGGATGACAGCGCACTCTACCTCTCGGCCGTCACCCTGGGCGAAATTCAGGCTGGAATAGAAATCACGCGCCAGCAAGACCCGAAGAAAGCCGAGGAAATCGAGGTCTGGCTAGACCAAGTGAGTGAGGCCTACAACATCCTGCCCATAGACGCTGCAGTCTTCAGGTTGTGGGCCAAGCTGATGCACAAAACCTCGGACACGCTCTACGAAGACGCCATGATCGCGGCCACGGCCAAAGTACATGGGCTGAGCGTTGTGACGCGCAACGTCGCCGACTTTGCAGGTTTTAAAGTGGCAGTGGTGAACCCGTTCCAACCCGCTCGCCCTTGAGCTGTTAGAGCTACCGGCCCCAGCGCCCTACCTGCCTTACTTCCCCTACTTGCCCGCGTTGGGAAAAAACAGCTGCTGGCCGTCGATCTTGTACGAGGCAATCACGTTCTGGCCGGCCGGTGAGATCACCCAATCAACAAACTTCTGCGCCTCGGCCACCTTGACATGCGGGTACTTGGCCGGGTTCACCACCATCACGCCATACTGGTTGAACAGGGCTTTGTCCCCTTCCACCAGCACCACCAGATCGGCACGGTTTTTAAAGCTCAGCCAGGTGCCGCGGTCGGCCAGCACATAGGCGCCGGTGCTGGCTGCCATGTTCAGCGCCGGGCCCATGCCGCAGCCGCATTCCTTGTAGCCGGCTCCCTTGCTTGCGCCCTCTCCCAGGCCCTTCCAGAAGCGCAGCTCGGCCGCATGGGTGCCGCTCTTGTCACCGCGCGAGACAAAGGCGGCGTTGCCGGCCGCCACTTTCTTTAGCGCCTCGGCAATGTTGTTGCCCTTGACGTGGGCCACATCGTCCGCCGGGCCTATCAGCACGAAATCGTTGTACATGACGGCGAAGCGCTTGATCGCAAAGCCCTCGGCCACCACCTTTTCCTCGGCCACCTGGTCGTGCACAAACAGCACATCGGCGTCACCCCGGCGGCCCATGTCGATGGCCTGTCCGGTGCCCACGGCCACCACCTTCACGTCCACGCCCGTGGCCTTTTTGAACTCGGGCAGCAGGTAGGGGAACAGGCCGGACTGTTCGGTGGAGGTGGTGGACGCCATGACAATGCTTTGCGCCAGCGCTGTGCTGCACAAGCCCGCGCCCAGGCCGGCGCTGCAGACCAGCGCCAGCATCACGCCCAGGCGCCGCCGCGCAGGCATTGCAACAGTGCTAGCAATACCGGTGGGTTGGATTGATTTCATACCTGTTCTCCTTTGACAAACAAATGGGCTTGGCGGTATTGGGGCGCCAGCAGACCGCTTCCGAAAAATTCCTGTACCGGCAAATCGGCCAACAAACGGCCCTGCTCCAGGTACAGCACGCGCGTGGCCAGGCGTTTGACCTGGCCCAGGTTGTGGCTGGCAAAGACCAGGGTCATGGACGGGTCGGTGGCGGCAATCTGCTGGACCAGCGCCTCCACCTCGCGCTTGGCGTGCGGGTCCAGGCTCGAGGTGGGCTCATCGAGCAGCAGCACGCGCGGCTGCAGGGCGCAGGCACGCGCCAGGGCCAGGCGCTGCTGCTGGCCGCCGGAGAGCTGGCGTGCCGCGCGCAGGGCGTGCTCGGCCATGCCCACGCGGTGCAGTGCCTCCAGCGCCAGGCGCTTGGCCACAGCCCACGGTTGCCCGCGCAGCCACAGACCCAGCGCCACATTGTTTTGGGCCGAGCTGCGCAGCACATAGGGGCGCTGGAACACCATGGCCTGGGTCAGGCTGGCGTCACACTGCAAAGCGCCACTGCTGGGCCGCACCAGGCCATGCAGCAGGCGCAGCAAGGTGCTCTTGCCGCAGCCGTTGGCGCCCACCAGGGCGACACGCTCGCCCGGGGCAATCTGCAGGCTGACATCGCGCAAGGCGTGCAGCGCGCGCGCGCCCTGACCAAAGCGCACGGCGGCCAGCTCTAACGCAAACACCGGCGCCGGGGCCGCCGACTTGCTGGGCGCAGCCGATGCACCGAGGCTGCTGGCGTTGCCAGCTGCGCCGTCGGCCGGGCGCAGTACGGCGTTCATGCCCCCACCCCGGAAACCAGCAGCGCGCCAGGCGCCCCCTCCTGCTGCTCGCGCCAACGCCGCAACACGGCCACCAAGGTATTGAGCAGCAGCACCACCGCCAGCAACACCAGGCCCAGGCCCAGGGCCAGCGGCAAGTCGCCCTTGCTGGTTTCCAGCGCAATGGCGGTGGTCATGACGCGGGTGAAGCCGTCGATATTGCCGCCCACCATCATCACTGCGCCCACCTCAGACACGGCCCGGCCAAAGGCGGCCAGCAGCACGGTGAGCAGGGCGTAGCGTTCGTCCCAGGCCAGCAGCAGGCCGCGCAAGCCGGTGCGCGCGCCCAGCGATTGAAGCTGCTCGCCGTGCAGGCCTTCGGCATCCTCCACCACCTGCCGTGTGAGGGCGGTGACCACCGGCAGCACCAGCAGTGCCTGCGCCAGCACCATGGCCTTGAAAGAAAACAGCCAGCCCAAAAAACCCAGCGGCCCGCCGCGTGACAGCAGCAGATAGACCACCAGGCCCACCACCACCGAGGGCACGGCCAAGAAGGTGTTCAGCAGCGCCAGCAGCGCGCGCCGCCCGGCAAAGCGGGCCACGCCCAGGGTGGCCCCCAGCAACAAGCCCAGCACGCAGGCAATGGCCGTGGCGCAGACGCTCACCCACAGGGAGCGCGCCACGATGGCCAGCAGGTTGGAGTCCAGGGAAAAAATCAGTTGCAGCGCGGTGGCTGCACTATCGGTAATGCGCGTCATAACTTCAGGTATCGTAGTCGCTGCCCTGTTACCCAACCATATGAAACGCCGTGCATAGGCTCCAATTCCACTACTCCCTGTCCCGCCACAGCAGCCCGGCGCTGGTTCGCAACCCGCTGATCGATCTGCTGCAGGCGGTGTCGGCACAGGGCTCCATCTCTGCCGGTGCCCGCGCCCTGGGCCTGAGCTACCGCCACGTCTGGGGCGAGCTCAAACGCTGGGAGCAGGAACTGGGCAGCGAGCTGCTGGTGTGGGAGAAGGGCCAGTCCGCACGGCTGACCGAGTTTGGCGCCAAGCTGATGTGGGCCGAGGCCCAGGCCCAGGCCCGCCTGGCGCCGCAAATCGAGGCCCTGCGCAGCGAGCTGGAACGCGCCTTTGCCGTGGCCTTTGACCCGCAGGCCCATGTGGTGATGCTGTACGCCAGCCACGACCACGCGCTGGGTGCGCTGCGCGAATATGCGCTGGCCCCCCAAGCAGCAGCGGCCACGCACGCGCAGCTGCATCTGGATGTGCGCTTCAGCGGCAGTGTCGATGCGATCCGCGCGCTCAACGAGGGGCGCTGCGTGATGGCCGGTTTTCACACCCTGCAAAACCCGCAGCAAGGCTCGGTGGCAGAAAAAATCTACAAGCCCCTGCTCAAGCCCGGCCTGCACAAAATCATCGGCTTTGCCACCCGCACCCAGGGCCTGATGGTGGCCCCGGGCAACCCGCTGCAACTGCGCACGCTGCATGACGTGCAGCGCAGCGGCGCCCGCTTCCTTAACCGGCCCCTGGGCACCGGCACGCGCGTGGTGCTCGATGAGTTGCTGCTGCGCAGCGGCCTGGCGCCTGCGCAGTTCCCTGGCTACGCGCACAGCGAGCCTTCGCACACAGCAGTAGCCCACGCCATTGCGGCGGGCGCGGCCGATGTCGGACTGGGCATCGAAGTGGCAGCACGCGCCCATGGCCTGGACTTTGTGCCGCTGCTGGATGAGAACTACCACCTGGTGTGCCTGAAGTCGGAACTGGTGGACCCGGCCATCGTGGCCCTGCTGGCGCTGCTGCAAAGCCCGGCCTGGCAGGCGCGGCTCTCGGCCCTGCCGGGCTACCGCGCCTGGCACAGCGGCGAGGTGCAGTCCCTGCGCCGGGTGCTGCCCTGGTGGGACTTTGCGCGCAAGCGAGCGGCGCTGCGCTGACGCCGGGTTAGTTGAAAAAACTGAGCTGGATGCGCGGCACATTCACCGCGTCAAACGAGCCGCCAAAGGCGATCTCGCAATCGTCATGCAGCACGCACTCCTGGTTGCTCAGGGTCAGCACCGTGTGGCTGGAGGCAAAGCGCACCGAGGTGCCATAGCGGCTGATGTCTTCCAGCACCAGCACTTCATCGAGTTCATAAATCCTGGCATGGCGGCGCGATACCCGCGGGTCCTGCACCACAAACTGGGCCTGTTCGTGGCGCCCCAGCACAATCGGCAGGGCCGAGCGATGGAAGTCACTGCTGCGCCCGGCCCAGCTCAGGCGGATACCGCTGGCCGGCACACTGACGGAAAAATCCCGCTCGTCCAAGGCACCGCGCACCGTGGACACGCCGTTGCTGGCATCCGTCTTCCACTCGATCTGGAACACATCCACCGGCTCGGACTTGCCCAGCATGTGCATAAACCCCAGGTTGCGGTAACGCGCGAAAGTGGTCAGCGTGATCTGGTCCAACGCCACATCACAGGCCAGGATTTGGTCCGGCCCGCAGCGGTCACTCAGGTCGGTGGCCAGGTTGATCACCTCACCCACCCAGCCGGTGACGGTCTCCGTCATGTAGCCACGGGCCATGCCAATCTTGATTTGCAGCTGCATGCCAGCCGGTGCATCGGCGTTGTGCTCGGTCTGGCGCCGCTGCAGCGCGATGGCGCACTCGATGGCAGTGGCCCCGGGTTGAAAGGCCGCCAACACGCCGTCGCCCAGACGCCGTATCACACGCCCGCCCGAGGCTTCGCACAAACGGCCTATCCAGTTGGTAATGCCCGATACCAGCTCCGCCGCCCGGGCGTTGCCCAAGGACTGGTAGAGGGCGGTGCTGCCCACCAGGTCTACGAATAGAACCGTCGCTTCTTCCACTTTGGATCCATGCCTGTTCGCTGTGTATTTTTCTTGCGATGTGCCCCTGATGCCGCACACCAACCCTTGCCATACGTTGACCCCGCCATGCCGACACAAAGCGACAAAGACCAGGGTATGAATGGGGCCTATATTACTGACAAAGCGCTTAAGGCCTGGGCTCCATTACCCCATGCAAGAAAAATACCACACCGCTAAGGCACAACCCAAGGCGGCGCTGTCGCTTCATCCGTACGCCACAGCTCCGACAGCGGCAAGACATAGGCACCGCGCGAAGCAAAGTGCTGGCCGGGCCCCAAGGTGAGCTTGGGATACACCGTGGTGCCAAAGCTCTCGCCCAGGCCAAAGGCCCGCTGTTGCGCGGCCTGCGCGTCCGGCGCCTGCAGCACCACACTGCCGTTGACCGCCTCACGCTGGACGGAGGCCCGCGCCACCCGCCCCAAGGCCTTGCGGTCGCGGTTTTCCTGCTCGGCTTTGCTGGTCTCGCGCTTGCCAATATTGTCCTCGGCCCGCTCCACCAGGTAGTCGCGAAACATGTTGTCAATCATTTCCTGCAAGGTATCGGTCATCAGGTTGAGGGAGAAAAATAATTCGGACTGCAGCACCTCGTCCACCAGGGGAATCTCACGCAGCTTGAGCCAGGTGTGCAAATACGCCAGGTTGGCCTGTCGGGCCAGCGGCCGCTCGTAGGGGTAGACCAGCTGCAAATGGCTGGCCCAGGGCGGCGGAATTTTGGCCAGGTCGGTATCGCTCCACAGCGGTGAAGCGATGTACACGGCAGCCTGAGGGACTGGCGCCGTCTGCAGCACGGGCAGCAACTGCTCAGGGCCCAGCCACAGCAGCAGCGCATCGTCGCGGCGGCTGTCTTTCAACACCGCAGCCAGCTTTTTGTCGCCCGCACTGCCCAGCTGCACATCCACCGGCGCAGGTTGGCCCGTGTCCAGGGCCTGCCGGAAGGAGGCCGCCGCCACGGCGCCGGCCGTGTCGGGTACAAATACCTGTGTCAGGCGCGCAGCGGCTGCACCACCCTGCGCCTGCAGATGGGCCGCCAGCACCTGCGCATCCAGCACCACACCGTTGCTGAAATACAGGCCGTAGCGGGTCTGGGCCGGCGCCGGTGCCCGCGCACTGGGGAACCAGCACGGCACATGCTGGCGGCTACAAAACGCGTCGACCGGATCCCATGTGCCATCGGACAAACCAGAGAGCAAGGCGAACACCGGCTTGGCCTCGTAGCGTGCGTCGAGCTGCGCCGCCCAAGTCGACGGCGCACCGGTGAGCTCCCAGATGTCCACCTCCCATCGGCGCTCACTTTGGGTGACAAAGCTCGCCGCCGAAGTCATATAGCGTTTGCGCGGCGAAGTGCTGGTGTTCTTCACCAGCACGGCCGACTGCAGCATCTGCTTGAACACGGCGCGCCGCTGTGCCGACACCTCCGGCGTGATCACCGTGGCAAAACGGATGAGCTCCTTGCTCACGCCCACCGAGTATTCGCGCGACAACACCGAGAGATAGGCCGTGAGGGCACGCAGGTCCTCACCGGCCAGGTCAAAGCGTGGCATCAGCACACTGAGGCTGCGCCCACTGATGTTGACACCGCTGCCAAGTGCCTGCGCCAAAGTCGCTTCGGAGTAAGGCTCGTGCGCCTGGCTGAGCGACTTGCCACGTATGCCATCGGCATTGGCCAGGGGCATGTCGCCGCGTTGGGCAAATAAAAACCGGCTACTGATGGGTGCCACCCGCAAATTCCCCTCCACGCTGCCCATGCCACTGGCACGGTGGCAGTTGCTGCAGGCTGCGTCTGGGCCCTGCAGCACTTCGCCCGAAGCGCGTGTGGCCTTAAGCGCACCGCCACCAGGCAGCAGCCCTTCGACATATATTTTGCGACCCTGCTCTATCAGCGCCGCGTCTTCTGCAACCACTGCAGAAGGCTCTTGCGGCGCAGCCTGACTGGGCATGGCGGGCAGCAGCACACAGCCAAAGACTGCCGCACGCAGCAGTGCGCCCAAAGAAAAAGCCGGTGCTGCCACGGCCATTACTGCGTGCCGTCCGGAGACACCGAACCCAGCAGCTCCACGTCATAAATCAGCAGCTCGTTGGGCCCCACGTCATTGCCCACACCACGGTCGCCATAGCCCAGATGGGGAGGCACCCAGACCTGCCAGTGGGAGCCCACCGTCATGGACTTGATGGCAGAGCGCAATCCATTGCCCAAATCGACCAGGCGCACGGTGCCCGGGCGGCCGACGTCGGTGGCATCGAAGGTGGTGCCATCCAGCAAGCTGCCGCGGTAGGCAATGGTGACACTGTCCACGTCCAGCGGACGCTTGCCGCTGCCTTCCTTGAGCACGCGGTACTGCACGCCATTGCCCACTTCACGCACCCCCTCCTGGCTCTTGTTCTGCAGCAGGAAGGCCTCGGCCCGGCGGCGGTTGTCCACGGTCAGCACCTGGCGGCTGGCCACCATGCGCTGGCGCACGGTGGACTGGAAGTCCTGGATGATCTTTTTGAATTCCTTTTCGCTTACCGCGGGGCGCTCACCGCTGAGGCCGTCGTTGAGGCCCTGCAGCACCATGTTCGGGTCCACGTCCACGGCATTGCGCTTGAAGTTGCGCGCCACTTCCAGGCCAATGCTGTAGCTCAGGCGCTCCTTCTCGTCCTTGGGTTGCACCGGGCCTGCGGCGTAGCTGCCCAGTGTGGCCAGGCCCAGGACGGCGCCGAGCACGGCAGCGGCGATGCGTTGCAGGGATAACGAATGGATAGAGGTCATAGTTAACTGTATGTAGTTGGCATCCAGGCACAGGGCCTGGACGCAGGAACTTTATCGGAATTGCGTCTGCCAAATGCAAATGCGGGTGTGATCCCGCATGTGCATTTCTTCTGCTTGGAACTACCCTCGGTGCCAGACCAGGTCCGGCACCGAGGATCCAACCGTGCTTATCGGGTTAACGCACCCAACCCCCCATATTTAGTGTCTTGCGACTAGACCATGGCGCTACCGGTAGTGGGTGTGTGTGACAACCCGATAAGCACGGATCCAACTTCTACCCGGCGCCTTACCGCACGGTCACTGCAGGTGACAGGGTAAAGCTGGTCTGGCTGCCAGCTGCCGGCACGCCCGGGGTTACCGACATGGGTCCGTTCACCGATGTCACCTTGTAGACGTAGTTGCGGCCCACCTGCAAACCGGTTTGCGTGTAGCCCGTCGCCGTTGGGGCCAGCAGGATCACAAAGCTATAGGCGCCAGACGTTGCCGTGCAGGTTGTTGTGGTCGTCACGGTGCAACGCGACAACACGAGGTTGGTGATGGTGGTGTTGGTCGGAAGCGTCCAGCCCAATGCAACCCTGCCAACCGTTGCGTTCGAAGCGGTCACGCCGGTTACCGGCAACGGAACACTCATGGGAGCCACCACCGTCACGGTGCTTGCCGGCTGGGGCAAACCGCCCACCATCCAGGTCAGGGAGTAGGTGTAGCTGGTACCGCCCACGGTTGTGGCGTCGGTATAGGCAGTGGGCGGCCTGCCTGCGCTCGGGGTCAGCGTGACCGCGGTAAACGGGGTCGCACCACCGGTGCGGGTGATGACGATGCTGTCCACCGCCACACCAGCCGGGGGCGCAGCCCATCCCAGTTTCACACCACCACCTGTGAGTGCCGTGGCCGAGAGGCTGTTCACGTTGAGGAAGGTGTTCACCAAAGCCTCCGGGCTGGCAGCACCCGTCTGGTTGCCGTTAATGGCCGTCACCGAGTAGGCATAGGTATGGCCGATGGCTGCCGTGGTGTCCACCACACTGGTATCCGGCGGCGTGATGGTTCCACTCAGCGGGTTCATGAACTGCTGGTTCTGGAAGGCCACCACCGCATTGCTCACGGTATCCCGGCGCAACACACGGTACTCGGTCACGAAGGCGTTCCTTGGCGTGGCCCAGCTCACCTTGACGTTCGGGAACTGGGTATCCAGGGCCACCGTGGGTGCTGCCGTCAGGTTGGGTGCAGGTGCAAACGGCGTGTTCACCACAACCTGGGAGGTTGCCGAGCTCTGCGCATTGCGTCCCGTACCGTTCACTTCCGTCAGACGGTAGGTAAAGGTGGAGATTTGGTCCGCATTGTTGTCGGTCGCGGTTGTGGCGCCGGCGGCAACGCGAATCGTCAGATCGGCCAAAGGCGCACCGGTCGCATCAAGACC
>JAYVNF010000442.1:0-3075 GCA_043758575.1 Rhodoferax sp. | reverse complement strand
GGCCTTGGCCGCAGACCCCAGCGGCACGCTCGCCGCGATGGCCAAGGTCGGCAGCAAGGCCGATTCGGTGGCTGGCATTGGGCTCAGCGCCAATGGGGACATTGGCTCGGCTCTGGCCAAGCTGAAAGCGCAAGGCACCAGCCTGACGGCACAGCAAAGCGCGCTGAAGGCATTGGACAAGGCCATGGCCGCAGTCAGCACCTCCAGTCCGTGGGGCACTGGTATTTCGGCCTACCAGTCCAATATGACGGGATTCTGAGCGTGAATAGTTGATGCCGATAGGGCCATTCCCCTGTGCTTACGTGCAGGACCCGGTGGTCACCTTCTTGGCGCTGCCAACACCCACGCGCAGGCTGAGCGCGCCGGCCTTGCGCGGCCCCTCACCCACAGCGCCCGGTGGCGTGCCTAGCGTGCACAGAGCGCGCAAGGCGGCCACGCGTGCATGCAATTCCTCCGCCGGCCCGAGTTTTTCGCGGTAGCGCGTCAGCACCATTTCGGCCGATTCCACCAGCTTGCGGTTCAGCGTTTCCTGGCCACGCAGAATCAGTTCATTGACCGCCCCTGTGGGGTCGCCGCGCAGGCTCAGAGACATGGCGTATTCCGCGTACTTGATGATCTTCGTATTGCCGGCACGCATATGGTCCGCATACACGGGAAAGGCATGGGCGGCACCGGCCAGCACCTCGCTCATGGAGCGGCTGGCACAAAAGCGCAGCGCCAGACCCTCCATGACGTTGTGCACCTCGTCGAGCTGAATCGCGCGCTTGGCCATCTGCGCCAGCAGGCCTATGAGATTGGAGGCGGACTCAAAATCAAAGCCCGGCTGGCGAATCGCCTGTGTCATGTCCCGCACCGCCAACAGCGCTTGGGCAATTTTGTGGTGCTGCAACAGGGTCAGGGCGTCCACCACTTTGGCCAGGCGCCGGGGGCGGTCCAAGTCGGGGTGGTTGTCGATCAGGCGTTCAAAATCATGCACGCAGCGTTGCAAGCCGCGGTGGTCGCCGCGTTCGAACAGCACAAATGCCATCAGCACTAGGGACTGGCAGTCAAATAGTTTGGAGTCCAGTCCCAGCAGGCAGGTGCGCTGCAGTGCCTTCTCGGCCTCATCGCGTTTTCCGGCATAAAAGGACATGATGCCCACGTTTTGCAGCCGGCCAATCGAGGCCGGTGTGAGCTTGCTGGCCATCTGGTAGGTGGCCAGTGCATCGTCAAATTTTCCCAGTTCAAATTGAGCGCGGCCCATGACATCATAGGCATCAACAAAGCTGGGATCACTGGCAATCAGATTTTCCAGCGTGCCGACCGCCGCGCTGATCTGGCCGCCATCGAGCATGGAGCGGGCCACGCCGAGTTTGGCCCAGGGCAGGGTTTTGGCCCGGATGACGGCCTCATAGAGGGTCTTCGCCTCTACCGGTCGGTCTATGCGCAGCAAGAGCTCGGCACCTATGCGCGCGGCATACAGCCAGAACGGGGCCTTGCTTTCAAAGCGCGCCGTACACAGGCCCACGGCGGTCTCAAAGTCGTTCTCTTCAATGGCGCAGAAGATGCCTTGCAAGGCCGTCTTGCGCAGGCGCGCCTGCTGCAGGCGCTCGAAGAGCTGCGAAGGCTTGTGTGGCTTGAGCAAATAGCCATCCAGCGCTGATTCTGCGGCCTCGGCCACCTTGCTGTAGGTGGCCTCCCCGGTGATCATGACGAATACCGTGGAAAAGGGCAGCAGCTGGTTGCGTCGCAGGTCGTCCAGCAGGTCCTGGCCAGATGCGTTTTCATCGTGGAAGTGCTGTTCACACAGCACGAAATCAAAGGCCTGGTATTCCAGATTGCGCCGCGCATCGATGATGCGGCCACACTGCACCACGGTCTTGACGCCGAAGTCCCGCAACTGCCCCGCGAGCATGGAGCGCATCGAGGGATTGCCCTCGATCACCAGTGCCCGGGTATTGCTGAAGTCTTCGGACTGCAGCGTCATACGCCCCGCACTGACAGCGCCAGGACCGTCTTTTTTTGCATGAATTCAGTGTAGCGACCCGGCGCAATCGATTTGTAAACTCATACGCACAAATGCAGCCGAACTGACCCCTGCGCGCTGCTTGGGCGGCAGCTCCGGTTCACGTGCCGGCCTGCGCCTGCGACACAGCAATGCGCTTGTACAACGCCGCCAGCATGTCCGACTGCGTCACCATGCCCACCACCTTGCGCTGCGCGTCCACCACCGGAATATGCGGCAGGCCGTTGTCCGACATCTGCGCCACCAGGCTGGCAATCGGAGTTTCCGGCCGGGCACTGAACACCTGGGCCGTCATGATCTGGCCCACCACCTCGGCTTTTCGCGAAGTCACACCGGGCGTGCGGCGCAGCAGTCCTTGCAGGCGTATGGCAATGCCGGCGGCCGAGCTGTCGTCCATCTGGCGCAGAAAGTCGGCCACGGTGGCGATGCCTATCAGCCCACCGAAGGCATCCACCACCGGCAGTGACTTGATCTTGTGCAAGCGCAGCTGCTTCCAGGCCTCTTCCAGATCGGTATCGAAGTGCACCGTGATGACATCGCGCGACATGATGTCGGCGCAAGTCAGTCCCACATGGCGGCCAAAGGCGTGGTCCACCGCCAGGTTGTAGATCTGCACCAGCTCGTCCTCCTGCACGTCCACAAAGGTGTCCAGGGTGTGGATGGCGCTGGCCAGGTCGGCATGCACCAGGCCAATGCGGCGCATCGGTGTGGCGTCAGCGGTCTGGTGGCGGCTGATGGGCGCGGCCTGCGCCGTGTAGGGATAGGGCCGGTGCAGCACCAAGCGGCTCACCAGCATGGTGGTGAGCAGGGCCATGCCCACATCCAGCCCGACCTGCACGGCCAGCTGCAGGGCCGCCTCCCCACTGCGCGGGCCGTCGATGGCGATCAGCAGGGCCAGGGCCGCACCGGGCGGATGGATGCACTGGAAACGCACCATCAGCCAGATGCTCAGCGCCACGGCCAGCGTGACACTAAGGGAATTGGTAATTACTAAAATACCTTTTATAATGTCTTCATTCTGCACAACCGGAGGTTTTGCGTATGAAGACACCCACACTGGTGCGCAATGG
>JAYVNF010000441.1:0-9564 GCA_043758575.1 Rhodoferax sp. | reverse complement strand
GCTTCGCGGGCATTCACCAATATCTGATCGTCTCCGCTTGCTGGACGCGACATGAATTACTCCATCAACATTGATGGAGTAATTATTGCATTAATGATTTAGAAATGGAATAAATGGTTTGCCGCTGAGTTTGAGTCACTGCAAGCCACTCGGCGCACGTGCAGACAAGCCTTGCTTTTGCAATAGACCGCGCGGGAATGGGATATGCCGGGTGACGATTTGTGATAGCCATGAGGAGCCCGGCATATCCCATTCCCGCGCAGCGAGCGCAGCAGCCTTATGCCCGCAAGCGCAACAGCCTCATGCCAGCGCGCACAGCAGCCCCCCACCAGCAAGCAACTCAAGCCCCAGTCTTGAAAATACTCACCACATCTTCCAGCTGAGCCGCCTGGTCCTGCAGCGACTGCGCCGCGGCCGCCGCCTGCTCCACCAAGGCCGCGTTCTGCTGCGTCACCTGGTTCATGTCGGCAATCGCCTCGTTCACCCGCGCAATACCCTGCGTCTGCGCGCTGCTGGCCTCGGCAATATTGCCCATGATGTGGGTCACATCGCGGATGCTCTCCACAATCTCGGTCATGGTGCTGCCGGCCTGGTGCACCAGTGCGCCACCGGCATCCACCTTGGCTACAGAGTCGTCAATCAGGGTCTTGATCTCCTTGGCCGCAGCGGCCGAGCGCTGCGCCAGGCTGCGCACCTCGGCCGCCACCACGGCGAAGCCGCGGCCCTGCTCGCCGGCGCGGGCCGCTTCTACGGCAGCGTTCAGGGCCAGGATGTTGGTCTGGAAGGCAATGCCGTCAATCACGCCGATGATGTCCACAATCTTGCGCGAGGAGTGGTTGATGGACTCCATGGTCTGCACCACCTCGGCCACCACCGCGCCGCCGCGCAGCGCCACCGCCGAGGCCGACTGCGCCAGCAGGTTGGCGCGCCTTGCATCGTCGGCATTGTGGTTCACCGCATCGGTCAGCACTTGCATGGAGGCGGTGGTGTTTTCCAGCATGCCGGCCTGGGCCTCGGTGCGTTGCGACAGGTCCATATTGCCGTTGGCAATGTCGCGCGAGGCGCTAAAGATGGTGTCGGTGCCCACGCGCACCTGGTTGACGATGCGGATCAGGCCCTGGTTCATCTCCTGCAGCGCGCGCTGCAGTGCACCCACCTCGTTGTTGGAGTCCACCGCAATGGTTTGGCTCAGGTCACCTGCGGCAATGCCGCGCGCCACGGCCACACCCTGGCTCAGGGGCTGGGTCACGACACGGTGGATGAAGGGGTAAATCAGGATCAGCACCGGGATGCTGGTCAGGATCGCCGCCAGAATGCTCTTCCAGCGCTGGTCGGCCAGGCCGGCATTGACCTTGTCCAGCGACACCTTCATGCTGACCGCGCCCAGCACCGTGCCCTCCGGCACCTGGTGGCAGCTGGTGCAGTCCTTGCCCAGCGAATTCTTCAGGGCAATGACCGGGCGTATCGCGCGCAGGTATTCGCCGCTGGCGTCGCTCTCCACACCGATGGCCTCGTGGCCGCTCTGCAGCACGGCGGCCTCCTGGGCGTCGGCCGTCGCTTCGTTCTTGGCCGTGCCGGGACCAAATAGTTTGTTGACGTTGTCGCCACGCAGCACCCGGACATCGCGGATCGAACCCAGTTGCTTGATCTGATCCAGGAACACATCGCGCTGGCCCACGGTGCCGGTGACCATCATGCCGGTCAGGCCGGCCATGGTGGCGTTGTGCATGCTTAAAGAGAAGTCCTGCGCCTGCTCCAGCGCCGCCTGGCGCGACACATAACCCTGCCAGACGATCACCCCCAGCCACACCACCAGCAGCGCGGCGGCAATCGTGGCCAGCAGTTGCCGCCAGATTTTGGAAGGGCTGGATGGGCTGGGTGGGGACATGGGGTGTGCTCCTCGGTACGCGCCGTCCACTGCGGCAGGGGGTGAATGCCCAGTATCCCATTTCGCCCCGCTGTGTTGCGGCCGCAGGCCCGCAGCTTATTGCTCCAAGTCAAGAAAGTGCGTGGCGCCACCGCGGCGGCGCTGGCCGGCCACAGCGCCCACACTGGCTATACGCCGCACCTACACCACACATACGCCACTTAGCGTATTTCCCGGATGGCCCGGTGTTTTTACAGTGGACCCATCGCCAGTCAAAGCACCTGTGCCTGAAGGCTGGCGAGCCCCCAAGCTGTTTACCAACCCGGAGCCCACCCTATGCAACGTCGTTTTACCCTGAAGGCACTTAGCGCTGCCCTCGCCCTCACCACGCTGTCCGCCGTGCCAGCGTTTGCTGCCGACACCATCAAGATCGGTATCCTGCACAGCCTGTCGGGCACCATGGCCATTTCCGAGACGGTGTTGAAAGACACCGTGCTGATGGCCATTGACGACATCAACGCCCATGGCGGTGTGCTGGGCAAGCAGCTCGAGCCCGTGGTCGTCGACCCGGCCTCCAACTGGCCCCTGTTCGCTGAAAAGACCAAGCAGCTGCTGGGTCAGGACAAGGTCTCGGTGATCTTCGGTTGCTGGACTTCGGTGTCGCGCAAATCGGTGCTGCCAGTGGTTGAGGAAATGAACGGCCTGCTGTTCTACCCGGTGCAGTATGAAGGTGAAGAACTCTCCAAGAACGTGTTCTACACCGGTGCTGCGCCCAACCAGCAAGCCATCCCTGCGGTGGACTACCTGATGAGCAAAGAAGGCGGCGGCGCCAAGCGTTGGGTGCTGCTGGGTACCGACTATGTCTACCCCCGCACCACCAACAAAATCCTGCGCGCCTATCTGCACACCAAGGGTGTGAAGGACACGGACATTGACGAGAAGTACACCCCGTTTGGCCACAGCGATTACCAGACCATCGTGGCTGACATCAAGAAGTTCTCCGCCGGTGGCAAGACTGCCGTGGTCTCCACCATCAACGGTGACTCCAACGTGCCCTTCTACAAGGAACTCGGCAACGCCGGCTTGAAGGCCAAGGACGTGCCGGTCGTCGCCTTCTCCGTCGGTGAAGAAGAGCTGCGCGGCGTGGATGCCAAGCCGCTGGTCGGCCACCTGGCTGCCTGGAACTACTTCATGAGCCTGAAGAACCCGACCAACACCGCCTTCATCAAGCAGTGGAGCGAGTACGCCAAGGCCAAGAAGATCCCCGGCCAGATGGACAAGCCCTTGACCAATGACCCGATGGAAGCCACCTGGATCGGCATCCACATGTGGAAGCAAGCGGTCGAGAAGGCCAAGTCCACCGACACCGACAAGGTGATCGCCGCCATGGCCGGCCAGACCTTCAAGGCACCCAGCGGCATCATGTCCGAGATGGACCCCAAGAACCACCACCTGCACAAGTCGGTGTTCATCGGTGAAGTCAAGGCCGACGGCCAGTTCAACGTGGTGTGGAAGACACCCGGCCCTGTGAAGGCCAAGCCCTGGTCTCCCTATATTGAAGGCAACGACAAGAAGCCCGATGAGCCTGTTGCCAAGTAATTAGCAAAAGCCCTCGACATGCCAGCCGCTTGCAGTGGCTGGCATGTGTCTTGCTGAGCGTTAGCAGCTCTCCAAACCCAAACAAAACCCCATGCGAAATTTATTAGCCATCGCCGCCTTGCTGCTCAGCGCCAGTGCCCACGCACTGACGGCGCCCCAAGCGCAGGCCATCGCCGTGGGCGAGGGCGATGCGCGGATCGAGGCGCTGCACGCCGCCGTGGCCCAGCCCGATGAGAAGACCGTGGCCTTTATCCAGGCGCTGTCAGACGACGCCGTGAAACTGGTGGCCGGCAAGCCCGTCATCGTGGTCGGCGACAAGGGCCAGGACCCAGTCAGCGGTGTGACAGTGGCGCTGCCCGACAGCGCCGAAGACGTGATGAACAACAACCGCATGCATGGCGAACTCGACAATGCATTGGCGGTACTCAAATTGCTATCGCCCGATGAGGCGGTGCGCCGCGCCGCCATCAAGACTTTGCAGGGCGCGGTCGACGAAGGCAGTCTGCCTTTGTTGGACAAGGCCTTTGCCCAAGAGGCTGTGGTGGACCTGAAAGACCAAATTGGCCTGCTGCGCGCCGCCGCCCTGCTGGGCAGCAGCGACAAGGCCAAGCGCCTGCAGGCCGCCGCCCTGCTGGGGCAAAGCGCGCAAGCCGCCACCAAGACCTTGCTGGTGGAACGCCTGGCGCAAGAGACCGAGCCCGATGTCAAGTCTGCCCTGCAGTTCAGCTTGTCTAAACTCGAATCGCGCCTGGCCTGGGGCGACCGCCTTGGCGCCATCTTCAGCGGCATCAGCCTGGGCTCCATCCTCTTGCTGGTGGCACTCGGCCTGGCCATCACCTATGGCCTGATGGGTGTGATCAACATGGCCCACGGCGAGCTGATGATGATTGGCGCCTATGCCACCTACATGGTGCAAGGCATTTTTCATAAATTCTTTCCCGGCGCCTTCGACTGGTATTTGCTGGCTTCGGTGCCGGTGGCCTTCATGGCTTCGGCCCTGGTGGGCGCGGCACTGGAGCGCTGCATCATCCGTTTTCTCTATGGCCGTCCGCTGGAGACGCTGTTGGCTACTTGGGGCATCAGCCTGGTGCTGATGCAGATGGTGCGCACGCTCTTTGGTGCGCAAAACGTGGGCGTGGAAAACCCCAGCTGGATGAGCGGTGGGGTGCAAGTCATGGGCAACCTCTCGCTGCCCTACAACCGCCTGGTGATCGTCGGCTTCGCACTCTTTGTACTGGGCGCCGTCTCCTTCCTGATCAGCAAGACGCGCCTGGGCCTGTTCGTGCGCGGCGTCACGCAAAACCGGCCGATTGCCTCCTGCATGGGCGTGAACACCGCGCGCATAGACACCTATGCCTTTGCCCTGGGCTCGGGCATTGCGGGCCTGGCCGGCTGCGCGCTCAGCCAGGTCGGCAATGTGGGGCCGGACCTGGGCCAGGGCTACATCGTGGATGCCTTCATGGTGGTGGTGCTGGGCGGTGTGGGCCAACTGGCCGGCACCGTCTATGCGGCCGTGGGCCTGGGCGTGCTGAACAAATTCCTGGAGGGCTGGACCGGTGCGGTATTGGCCAAGATTGCGGTGCTGATTTTCATCATCGTGTTCATTCAAAAGCGCCCGCAAGGCATCTTCGCCATGAAGGGACGTGAAGCATGAAAGCGCCCACGACGTCCACTGCCAGCTCCACCGCGACCCCCATGAACCCTGCTATTTCCATGCCCACCAAGGCCCCGCTGCTCAGCGGCAGCGGCTGGACCGCCTGGCTGGCAGCACTGATTGTCCTGTGCGGCCTGGTGCCCCTGCTCAATTTGGTGATCCCGGCCGACAGTGCCTTGCACCTGAGCGACTTCGCCGTCGGCCTGGTGGCCAAGATCATGTGCTACGCCATCTGCGCCCTGGCCATGGATTTGATCTGGGGCTACACCGGCATTCTGTCGCTGGGCCACGGCCTGTTCTTTGCGCTGGGCGGCTATGCCATGGGCATGTACCTGATGCGCCAGATCGGCCTGGACGGCAACTACAAAAGCGAGCTGCCCGACTTCATGGTGTTTCTGGACTGGAAGACCCTGCCCTGGCACTGGTTCTTCAGCGGCAGCTTTCTCTCCACCCTGGTTCTGGTGGTAGTAGCACCCGGTGTGGTGGCCCTGGTGTTTGGCTACTTTGCCTTTCGCTCGCGCATCAAGGGCGTGTACTTCTCCATCATCACGCAAGCCCTGACCTTTGCTGCCATGCTGCTGTTCTTTCGCAACGAGACCGGCTTTGGTGGCAACAACGGCTTCACCGACTTCAAGCGCATTCTGAACATCCCGATTGCCACACCGGGCATGCGCATGACGCTGTTTGTGCTGACCTCGCTGACCTTGCTGCTGTTCTTTCTGCTGGCGCGCTGGTTGGTCGGCAGCAAGTATGGCCGCGTGCTGCAGGCCATACGCGACGCCGAAACCCGCGTCATGTTCAGCGGCTACGCACCGCTGGGCTACAAGCTCAGCATCTGGGTGCTGTCGGCCATGATGTGCGGTGTGGCCGGTGCCCTCTATGTGCCACAGGTGGGCATCATCAACCCCAGCGAAATGAGCCCGGCCAACTCCATCGAGATCGCCATCTGGGCGGCCGTGGGCGGACGTGCCACGCTGATCGGCCCGATCCTGGGTGCCTTCATCGTCAACGGCGCCAAGAGCTGGCTCACCGTCACCTACCCCGAATTCTGGTTGTACTTTCTGGGTGCGCTGTTCATAGGCGTGACGCTGTTCCTGCCCGATGGGGTGGTGGGCCTGTGGAAGAAGCTGCGAGGGACTGCGAAATGACCCCCGATCTGTTGGAACAGGGCGCCAAGCGCGTCGAAGCCCGCATGGCGGCACTGGCTGCCATGTCCGGCAACACCGCCTCGGGTGGCCGCACGGCCGGCTTCTCGCGCGTGAAAACCGACAACGAGGTGGACGTCACGCACGGCCGAATTTTGTACCTGGAAGGGGTGAACGTCAGCTTCGATGGCTTCAAGGCCATCAACAACCTGTCGCTGGACATTGCACCAGGCGAGCTGCGCTGCATCATCGGCCCCAACGGTGCCGGCAAGACCACCATGATGGACATCATCACCGGCAAGACCCGGCCCGACAGTGGCACGGTGTTCTTTGGCAGCACCATCGATTTGTTGCGCTACAAGGAGCCGCAGATTGCCCAGCTCGGCATAGGTCGCAAGTTCCAGAAGCCCACGGTGTTTGAGCAGCTCACGGTGTTCGAGAACCTGGAGCTGGCGCTGAAGATGGACAAGCGGGTGCCGGCCTCGGTGTTTTTCAAACTGGATTCTGCGCAGAGCGACCGGCTGGCTGCGATGCTGCACACCATTCACCTGTCGGACAGTGTCACGCGCCAGGCTGGCAATTTGAGCCACGGGCAGAAGCAGTGGTTGGAAATTGGCATGCTGCTGATGCAGGACCCCAAGTTGCTGTTGCTCGATGAGCCGGTGGCTGGCATGACGGATGAGGAAACGGAGCGCACGGCGGAGCTGTTTTTGTCTTTGAAGGGCAAGCATTCGTTGATGGTGGTTGAGCATGACATGAGTTTCATCAACACGATTTCGGACATTGTTACGGTGTTGTGTGATGGGTCGGTGTTGGCGCAGGGGACGCTGGCGCAGGTGCAGGCGGATGAACGGGTGATTGAGGTTTATCTTGGGAGATGAAGGTGGCCTCTTTGTTTTATGTTTTTTCTTTCGTGGCAAGCCGGGTTTCGGCTCGGCGGCCGAGTTGCGCTTCTTTGTTTGATGTTTTTTCTTGCGAGGCAGGCCGGGTCTCGCCCCGGCAGGCGAGTTCCTTTCTTTTGCTTCGCCAAAAGAAAGGAACCAAAGAAAAGGCGAGCCGCCGCCAGGGCCGCTGCGCGGTTCCTTGCGCTGCTCGGTGCCAGCGGGGTCGGGCGCAAACTCGCTTCGCTCAAACAGGCGCCCGCCCTGATCCGCTGTCCCCTGCGCTGCTCAGCCCTGTCTCAACGGCGGGAAACACAAACAGCCAAGCCCAACACCAATACCAACTCCGTTCGCTCGCCTTCGGCATCGCGAACTCCCTGCAGCCCGCTCACGCCTTCGATGCGAGCCCCGGCGAGCGAGCGCAAGAGGGGGAGGCCGTTCCCGCCTTCGCCATTGAGGCCGTGCCGAGCAGCGCAGCGGCGGGCGGATCAGGGCTGGCGTTGTTTGAGCGAAGCGAGTTTAGCCAGACCCCGCCCGACGCGAGCAGCGCAGGGAACCGCGAAGCGGCACGGACTCTGGCTCGCCTTTCTTTTGGCTACTTTTCTTTGGCGAAGCAAAGAAAAGTAGCTCGGCTGCCGGGCCGAAACCCGGCTTGCCACGATAAAAAAAATCCAACAAAAAAAGCCAATACAGCCTTTGCCCGAAAGGCACCCCCCAAATGCTAGAAGTCAAAAACGTCAACCAGTACTACGGTGGCTCCCACATCCTGCGCGACGTCAGCCTCACAGCCGAACTCGGCAAAGTCACCGTCATCTTGGGCCGCAATGGCGTCGGCAAAACCACCTTGCTCAAATCCATGATGGGCCTGGTGCCCATCAAGAACGGCTCCATCGAGCTGGCCGGCCAGGCCATACACAACAACACCCCGTATGACCGGGCCAGAGCCGGCATCGGCTTCGTCCCACAAGGCCGGGAAATCTTCTCGCGCCTGACCGTGCAGGAAAACCTCTACATGGGCCTGGCCTACAAAAAGGCCAGCACGCCGATACCTGCCGAACTGTTCGAACTCTTCCCCGTGCTCAAACAAATGCTGGGCCGCCGCGGCGGCGATCTGTCCGGCGGCCAGCAGCAGCAGCTGGCCATTGCCCGCGCCCTTGCAGCCAAACCTAAGGTGCTGATCCTGGATGAGCCGACCGAGGGCATACAGCCCAGCATCATCAAGGACATAGGCCGCGTCATCCGCATGCTGGCCGACCGCGGCGACATGGCGATCGTGCTGGTCGAGCAGTACTACGACTTCGCCCAGGAGCTGGCCGACGACTACGTGGTGATGGAACGCGGCGCCGTGCTGGCGCGCGGCAAGGGGCAAAACATGGAAGTCGATGGCGTGCGCGCGCTGGTGGCGATTTGAGGCAGGCCCGCAGACGCCATCAGCAGGTGCCAGGCCTCTCCAGCTTGAAGCAACGGGCTTAGGTCAGCCGAAGCGGCTCGCCCTCAGACTCTGCGGTTTTGAAGGCCGCCACCTTGTCGGTCAGGGCCTGTGCCATATTGCGCAGGCCGCCCAGGGACTCGCGCAGGCCCACCACGATCTGCACATTGCTGTCGTTGCCGGCCAGCAGCTCACCCACGGAATTCACCATCTCGCCCATGTGCTGGCTTTGCACGGTGGAGCCGGAAGAGATGTTTTCCACCAGCTGCTTGAGGTCGCCCACGGTTTGCGACACATCGGCCATGATGCTGGCAATCGACTGGACCTTGTCCGTGCCGCTGGCCACGCGCGCCTGCGAGGCCAGTATCAAGCCCTTGATCTCCTGCGATGCGGTGGCGCTGCGCCCGGCCAGATTGCGCACCTCGGCGGCCACCACGGCAAAGCCGCGTCCCTGCTCACCCGCGCGCGCCGCCTCCACCGCGGCATTCAGGGCCAGGATATTGGTCTGGAAGGCAATGCCGTCGATCAGGGAAATGATGTCGGTGATTTTTTGCGAAGTCTGTGTGACCATCTCCATCTCGTAGATGGCGGCGTCCACCGACTGGGTGCTGCGCCTGGCCACGTTCTCCATGGCACTGGCCATGCCGGCGGCCTGGACGGCGACGCGGCTGTTGTCCTCTATGACCTTTTGCGCGCCATCGATGAAGTTCATCACATGGTTGAGCGCCGCCGTCTGGGTGGCAGCACCGCCCTCCAGGTGCTGGGTGCGCTGGGCGCTCTGCTCGGCCACCTGGTGCACCTGCAGGGCACTGCCCCGAATGCTGGCCACCAGAGCGCTCAGGCCAGCGGCGATCTGGTTGAAGGCGGAGATGACCTGGCCGACTTCGTCCTGCCTTTGCGGATGCAGGGCGTGCGAAAAATCGCCCTGGGCCATGTGGCCGGCCACCTCCTTGGCCTCGCGCAGGGGTGCCACCACCGAGCGCACGATC